>CAXBQO010000030.1:0-11020 GCA_963977945.1 uncultured bacterium | reverse complement strand
TCTATTCATTAATCCTTGTGATTGGGGCGTTACAAATAACTAATGGTTAAAACAATTTCTGAAAATTCAGTAAACCTTGCTCTAGATGTTTCAGATTTAAGTAAGCAATATGAAGAGCGTATGGCTTTATCTCATGCCAGCTTTGCAATTCCACTAGGAACAATTTGTGGATTTGTTGGGCCAAATGGCGCCGGTAAGACCACCACAATAAGAATGTTGCTGGGTTTAATCTCTCCATCTACTGGGTCTGGCCATGTTCTTGGTGAGGAAATTAGCAAGCCGCAAAATTATTTACCGCGAGTGGGTGCAATGATTGAAGGACCAGCCTTTTATCCAGCGTTGAGTGGCGCTGAAAATTTAAAGGTTCTGGCAACACTTGGTGGATTTCCGGTTGATACTGTGCCAAAACTTTTAGAGAAAGTTGGCTTACTAGATCGAGCAAATTCAAAATACAAAACGTATTCCCTCGGAATGAAACAACGATTAGGAATTGCTGCTGCACTTCTACCAAATCCAAAATTATTAATTTTAGATGAGCCAACAAATGGTTTAGATCCAGCTGGTATACAAGAGATCCGCGCTCTATTGCGCCAACTAGCCGATGACGGTGTTTCAGTATTTGTCTCCTCACATTTACTTAGCGAAATTGAAATGATCAGTGATTACTTAGTTATTTTGCGAGAAGGAAAAGTAGTTTTTTCAGGCAAAACCGAAGAATTACTTTCTGCACACAAACCTTTGATTCTGCTTAAGACCGAACCTGCATCTGATTTAACCAAATTGGCAAAATTACTTGAACAAAATAGTTACCAAATTAAAAATTTGGCCGGTGAGATTCAAGTTTCAGCTGCAATCAGCGACGCCGCCAAAATCAATAAATTGGCTTTTGAAAATCAAATCTTGATTTCAGTTCTAAATCCCATTAAGCCAACTTTAGAAGAGACATTTTTTGAAATGACCGGTGCTCCAAATGCTTAGAGTAATCGCTGCAGAGTTAAGGAAATTAAGAAGGCCATCGTTGTCCCTTTCTACTATTTTGACGGTGATTGGCACATCATCGCTTGTGACAAGTTTGCTATTTTTATTAATTGATTCACCTCAAGGAAATGCTCGAGAAGGAAGACGCATTTCACGAGAAATCTTGCAGGCACCAAGTGGTGTGGTTATAGGTTTTAACAATTCAGCTACTTTGTTAGGTGTGGTTGCACTTTGCATTTTTGCGGCTCAAACCGCGCAAGAGTACACATACGGAACATTGCGCAATTTATTGGTTAGACAACCAAGTCGTATGAAGATCTTGTTTGGCAAATTAGCAGCAATGAAAATTTTTGCGATTGTGATGGTAATTTTTTCAGCGGCTATCAGCATCGGACTTTCTTATGCACTCGCCCCAACAGCGAAAGTGTCGACGACACTCTGGACAAACACTGATGGTCAATTGGCAATTAAACAAGGATTATTAAATGTTTTAATCTCCACGATTGGGTTTGGATTATTTGGAATGATTCTTGGATTACTTTTTAGATCGCCAATTTCTTCAATTTCAATTGGTGTAATTTGGATTTTGATTATCGAAGGATTACTTAGCGCCGTAGTTAAAAATATTGATAAATATTTCCCAGGGCAATTACTATCGATAGTTGCGGTTGGTGGCACTGACAAAATTAGTTATAAGTACGCCTTATTTGGTAGTTATTCAATTTTGCTTTCTGGCTTAGTAATAGTGGCTTTTTTGTTTAAGCGTCGGGATGTCGCTAACTAATTTCTTAGGTTGAGTCGGTAATCTTTTCCTTATTCCCCCGCTTCATCTATGAATTCAGGAGCGTAACTTCAAAGTGAAGATACTTGCTGTAAAGAAAAGCCAAAGCAAATTATTTGCCGTTTTTACCGCCACATTACTAATTACTTCACTCACTTCTCCAGTTTTTGCTGCTCCAACTAAAAAACCAACACAACAAGAGATTGATGCTGCAAAAAAGATAGAAGCGGATAAAAAAGCGGCAGCAGATGCAGCGGCTGCTAAGTTAAATAAAGCAAACCAAACTTTAAAACAATTAAAAGCGGCAGCGGCACTAAAGGCAAAGGAGTATCAAAAAGCGCAGGCAGAATTAAATGCTGCAACTAAGAATGCAAATGTTGCCAATTCACAATTGAAGCAAGCACAAGCTTCGGTAAGTTCGGCAAATCAAAAAATTGGCAAAATGGCTAACTTGGCATATGTCTCAGGCGGTGGATTTTCCGCATTAGATTCTGTGCTACATGCAGATGGTCCGCAAGATTTAGCAGATCGTTTAAATGGCTTAAATGCAATTGGTGCAAATAATTCTGCGGCGTTAAATCGATATCAAGATGCTGCTCAGATTGCAGCAAATGCAAAAGATAGGGCGGACAAAGCACAAAAGATTCAGTCAGTTGCAACACAAAAAGTTGCGGCAGCAAAACAAGCAGCCGACGATGCAAAATCATTGCAGCAAGCGGAAGTTGATCGTTTACAAGCAGTGCAAGATCAACTGGCAAAAGAATTAGCTGCTGCTCAAAAAGTTCGATTAACTCTTGAGCAACAACAACAATTAAGCCAATTAGAAGAAGCAAATGCCGATATGGCTTTGCAAATTCCAAATCAGGCAAAAATCTGGCCTGATATTGGCTTTACCGGTCGCTCAACTATTCGAAGCACTCAGGAAATGCGTGATGCGGCGGTTGCATATGCAAAAGTCCAAGTAGAAGCAAATAAAAAATATGTTTGGGGCGCAGAAGGTCCAACAACATTTGATTGCTCTGGCTTGGTTTACGCCGCTTATCGTGCCGCTGGTTTAGGTTGGCCAAATTGGGATCGTTTGAACTCTTCGTTGTATTGGGTCGCGACAAAACGTGTACCGCTTACACAATTAGTTCCTGGCGATTTAATTTTTTATTCTTATAACGGAACAGTGGGAAAAATTCACCACATCGCAATTTATGCCGGCAATGGAATGATGTGGGAAGCGCATTCAAAAGATAAAGATTTGCTGTATTCAAGTATTTACAGCATCAAAGGTTTAATGCCTTACGGAGGTCGGGTTTAGTCTTTGCTGGTGAGCGGACAATTATGGGAAGTAAGAAAAGCTGTTCGCCCGTGGTTAATTGAAAAAAATCAAACTTATCTTTTTGGTTGTTCTGGCGGAATCGATTCGCTGGCATTAGCAGCTGCTTTATTCCTAGAAAGCAAAGAGAATACGGTAATTCCAGTTGTAGTCGACCATGGTTTGCAAAGTGATTCGGCTAAAGTGGCTGCAAATACTGTTAGTGAATTAGAGAAAATTGGTTTTACAAAAGTTGAATGCGCTAAAGCAAATGTTCAGATTGTCGATGGATTAGAAGCTTCAGCCAGGCGCGCTAGATATGAAGTCTTTAACTCTTTTATTCAAAACTACAACCCAAAGTATTTTTTCTTAGCGCATACTCTTAATGATCAGGCTGAGAATGTGATTCTGGGATTAGTACGAGGTTCTGGCACCAGATCTCTTTCAGGTATGGCTGAACAAAACGGCAGATTTATTAGACCACTTTTGAATCTGTCTCGGGCAGAAACTGAAGCCGCGTGCATCGAAGCGAATTTAAATCCTTGGAATGATCCACACAATCTCGATGAAAGATTTACACGGGTGAAAATTCGCAAAAATGTAATTCCAAATTTGATGGAAAACCTCGGCGATAAAGTTGTGGATTCGCTCGCAAGATCTGCTCACTTAATGAGAATCGATGCTGATGCGCTCGATGAATTAGCAAATAATTTCTGGCAAGAACATAAAGCTAGTTTTCAAACTCAAAATAAGATTCAAATTGAGGTGGCAAAACTTTCAACGCTCAACTTGGCAATTAGAAACCGAGTATTGCGACTTGCAATTTATGAAGCTGGTGCTCCTTCAGGTTCAATCTCTGCCGATATGTTGTTCGGGGTTGAGGCGTTAATTAGTGATTGGCATGGGCAAGGCGTCATCTCTTTACCAGGGAATGTGAAGGTTTTGCGAGATTCCGGCACAATTATCCTTTCCCAATCCAACTGACCATCAACTTAGAGGGGTGAAATTAATTTAAGTGGAGCTCTCCAAAATTCCAAGTGATATTGAAAAGATTGTTGTTACTGAAGAACAAATTCAAAAACGGTTAAAAGAGTTGGCTGCGCAAGTAGAAAAAGATTACGAAGGCAGAGATTTATTGTTGGTTGGAGTTTTAAAGGGTGCAGTTATGGCGATGGCAGATTTTTCACGCCACTTACAACGTCATATTGAAATGGATTGGATGGCAGTTTCCTCTTATGGTGCTGGCACCCAATCAAGTGGTGTGGTGAGAATATTGAAGGATTTAGATAAAGATATTTTAAATCGTGAAGTTTTAATTATTGAAGATATTTTAGATACTGGTTTAACTCTTTCGTGGCTTACTGAAAATTTAACTTCTCGTGGTGCCAAATCGGTAAGTATTTTGACGGTGTTAAGAAAACCTGATGCCGCAAAAGTGCCGGTGAATCCAAAATACGTTGGCTTTGATATTCCATCAGAGTTTGTGGTCGGTTATGGCTTAGATTTCAATGAAAAGTATCGGAATCTTCCTTTTATTGGCGTTCTCTCAAAACACCTTTATTCTTAAGCCCTTAAATTACAAACTGCGCTAGTACGCAGAGTTAATAAAAATTATTTAGAAATAGGTAGGTATCGGTGTCGGAAAAGAAAGATTCCACAAAAGCGCCAGAAAAGCCTGCCGAAAAAGAGTCTGGTAGTCAGTCCAAAAAGCAAGAGACTAAAAAACAAATCAAATTGCCAAGCTCGATTAAGTTGCCAAAAGTAAATAAACAAACTGGCAAACAAACCAAGGCTCGTAGAATTTTTCGCGGCCCACTTTTTTGGATTATTGCTGCTTTAATTTTAGTGAGCGTATTTGGTCAGATTTCAGCATCTGGTCAGCAATTTGAAAAAGTTTCGACCTCAAAAATTATTGAATTAATTTCAACTGACAAAGTTAAATCTGCTGTCATCGTTGATAGAGATCAAAAGATTCGAGTAGTTCTAAAAAGTGGTGAGTTTGTAAAAGGTTCGGCAAAACTTGAAGCTTCATATGTAAGTGGGCAAGAACCTGTATTGGTCTCATTACTTACAAGCAATCCACCTGAAACCGATTGGAATGTAACGGTTCCAACTCAGAACTTCTTTGTTTCATTGATTTTAAGTGTGCTACCGATTCTATTAATCATTTTCTTGCTTTTGATGTTTACCGGAGGCGCTCAAGGTAATCGGGTATTTTCATTTGGTAGATCGCGGGCAAAATTACAAACTAAAGAGATGCCAAAAAATACTTTTGCCGATGTGGCTGGCGCAGATGAAGCGGTAGCTGAGCTTCGCGAAATAAAAGATTTCTTATCTGACCCAGCAAAATATCAAGCAATTGGCGCAAAAATTCCAAAAGGCGTTTTGTTGTACGGACCACCAGGTACTGGAAAAACTTTATTGGCACGAGCTGTTGCTGGCGAAGCAAATGTTCCGTTCTACTCAATTTCAGGTTCTGAGTTTGTGGAAATGTTTGTTGGTGTTGGCGCAGCCCGCGTTCGAGATTTATTTTTGCAGGCAAAAGCAAATGCGCCCGCAATTGTTTTTGTCGATGAAATTGATGCAGTTGGTAGACAACGCGGTGCAGGTTTAGGTGGCGGACATGATGAGCGTGAACAAACTTTAAATCAATTACTTGTTGAGATGGATGGCTTTGAAGCAAACGGACAAGTAATTATGATCGCAGCTACAAACAGACCAGATGTTTTAGATCCAGCGTTATTGCGTCCGGGCAGATTTGATAGGCAGATTCCAGTTGATCGTCCAGACTTAAAGGGCAGATCTGCAATTTTGGCAGTACATGCAAAAAATAAACCAATTGCAAAAGAGGTAGATCTTTCATCATTTGCAAAACGAACTCCCGGATTTACCGGTGCAGATCTTGCAAATGTATTAAATGAAGCAGCGTTGCTAGCTGCAAGACAAAATCGAAAAGTAGTTTCAAGTTCAGATTTAGATGAAGCAATTGATCGAGTAATGGCTGGCCCACAACGCGCGACTCGACTAATGACAGAAGAGGAAAGACGTATTACCGCTTATCACGAAGGCGGTCACGCGTTAGTTGCAGATGCGCTGCCGCATACTGATCCGGTTCACAAAATTACAATCATGCCGCGGGGTCGAGCATTGGGATACACGATGGTTTTACCTGACGAAGATCGTTACGCGGTAACTAGAAATCAAATGTTAGATCAGTTGGCTTACACAATGGGTGGACGAGCGGCAGAGGAGTTGGTCTTTCATGATCCAACTACTGGAGCATCAAATGACATTGAAAAAGCAACAAATTTGGCGCGTGCAATGGTTACTCAATATGGAATGACGCAACGACTTGGTGCAATTAAATTGGGAGTAAGCGATTCCCAACCATTTCTAGGTAGAGATTATGGACATCAACGAGATTACTCTGAAGATGTGGCTGCAGTAGTTGATGCTGAAATAAGAGCATTAATTGAAAATGCTCACCAAGAAGCTTTTGATATTTTGGTTGCAAACCGAGCCGTTTTAGATAATTTAGTAGAAATACTTTTGGAAAAAGAAACTTTAAATAAAGAAGAAATTGAAAAAATATTTGCAAAAGTGAAAAAAATTAAACCGCGACCTGCTTGGACTGGTTCTGCTCGCCGAACTCCATCTGATATTCCGCCAGTTGATTTAAAACCGGCGAATTTAAATGGCGCCGCAAAAGAAAAAGCGGCAAAGAAAACTTCCACTAAAAAAGATCCAGAGTAATTTAGTTTTGATATGGGCCAAATTAATCCAGTAGCAATGGGGCCAAATGATGGCGGGGCTAAAAACGAATTTGATTTTTCTAAAGCCGAACAAGCAATTCGGGATTTATTGATAGCAATTGGTGAAGATCCAACGCGTGAGGGCTTAAAAGATACGCCAAAACGAGTGGCGCAATCATTTTATGAAAATTTTGCAGGATTAAGACAAAAGCCGAGTGAAATTCTTACCACCACTTTTGATATTGGCCATCGAGAGTTGGTGATTGTTAGAGACATTGAAGTCTTTTCACATTGCGAGCATCATTTAACACCTTTTCATGGAGTAGCTCATGTCGGTTACATTCCAGGAGAGAGCGGAAGAATTACTGGGCTTTCAAAGATTGCGCGTTTGGTAGATATGTATGCCAGAAGACCGCAAGTGCAAGAGCGGTTAACCTCTCAAATAGCCGATGCTTTGGTTGAAATTTTGCAACCAGGTGGAGTGATTGTGATTATCGATTGCGAACATTTGTGTATGTCTATGCGTGGGGTAAAAAAATCACAAGCACGCACAACAACCAGCGCAGTTCGTGGCCAGTTATTAAATCCAGCCACTCGCGCCGAAGCAATATCATTAATAAATTTCAACGATAAGTAATTTTTTATGGAACGTACTTTGGTTATGGGAATATTAAATGTAACTCCCGATTCCTTCGCAGATGGTGGAAAATTTTTTACATTCGATCAAGCAATCGAACGGGCAAAAGAAATGATCTCTGAGGGAGTAGATGTAATTGATGTTGGTGGAGAATCGACCAGGCCTGGAGCAAAACGGGTTTCAGAACAAGATGAAATTGATCGAGTAGTACCAGTAGTTACCGAATTAGTTTCACTTGGCGCGAATGTCAGCGTGGATACGATGAGAGCAAAAACTGCCGAAGCGGCAATCGGTGCCGGAGCTAAATATGTAAATGATGTTAGCGGTGGATTAGCCGATGAGAATATGGCTAAATTGATTGCCAGAAACCCAAGTGTTCAATATGTATGTATGCACTGGCGCGGCCACTCTGAAAATATGCAGGAAAGTGCGAAGTACGAAGATGTTGTCAAAGAAGTAAAGAATGAACTTGACTCAAGAGTGACTGATTTACTAAATCAAAAAGTTTCGCCAGAACAAATAATTCTTGATCCAGGTATTGGTTTTGCAAAATTACCAGAACATAATTGGGAAATCCTGAGAAATATTTCTCGGCTGCAGATGCTTGGTTTTCCATTACTAGTAGGGGTTTCTCGGAAAAGATTTTTAGGAGAATTAATAGGCGCAAACGATCCAGATGATCGAGAAGCGGCGACAATTGCTCTGACATATGAACTTGCTCGACTGGGCGTTTGGGGGGTGCGCACTCATGCAGTGAAAGCTCATCGTGATGCAATTGCAGTGGTGGGCGAATTAGAAAAATGAGTTATCAAATTCAAATCTCTGGGATATCGGTAAAAGGTTTTCACGGTGTGTTGCCTAGCGAAAAGAAAAATGGCCAAAAATTTGTGGTGGATTTAAGTTTGAAAGTAAAAGGTAATGTAAAAAAAGACGATATTAAATCGGTAGTTGATTACTCAAAGCTAATTGATTTAGTAAATGAAGAAGTTGGTGGCAAAAGTAGAAATCTGATTGAACATCTAGCTGATCAAATTGGCGCAAGAATTTTAAAAGATTTTAAACTAGTTACCGAAGTTCAAATCACTGTTCATAAACCGTGGGCACCAATCGCAATTACTTTTAAAGATATCTCAGTAACTGTTATAAAAAAGCGATGAAAGTTGTAATTGCACTCGGAAGTAATTTAGGAGATCGCACTTCTTATATAGACCAAGCGGTAGCGCAACTTTCTCAAGTCATAACAGTTTTAAAAGTCTCATCAAAAATCGAAACTGAACCAGTCAGCGAAATCGCCCAACCAAATTATTTAAATGCGGTATTAATTGGTGATACCCAACTTGATGCTGAAAATTTATTAAAAAAGATGCAAGAAATTGAAACTAACCTTGGCAGAGTTCGAAATGGAACCAAATGGGCAGCGCGAACTATTGATTTAGATTTAATTATTTTTGGTGATAATCAAATTGATACTAAACAGTTGAAGGTTCCACATCCACTTGCTTTTCAAAGAGATTTTGTGCTTAAGCCGTGGCTAGAGATAGATCCTGATGGTGAAATCCCTGGCAAAGGAGCGATTAAACTTCTCATCTAGCCCGGTACCCGGAAAGGACTGGAGCCAATTTGAAAACATACGAATTTAAATCAAATATTAATTTGATTGAGAGTATCTCCGACCTGCAGCCAGGTCGTTATCAATGTTTCGTTCCCACGATGGGGGCATTACATGACGGACATCTCTCGTTGATCGAAGTTGCGAAAAAATTTCACCCAGACGTTTTAGTGAGTATTTTTGTAAACCCGCTGCAGTTTGAAAATCAAAGTGATTTAGAAAAATATCCGAAGCAATTACAAAGTGATATTGAAAAATTAAGTTCAATTGGGGTGAGCGCGGTTTTTGCACCATCTGCAAATGAAATTTACCCCACAAAACTACCGTTAATTTCAGCCGGCGAAGTTGGCAATCTGTATGAAGGTAAAAGTCGTACCGGCCATTTTGATGGGGTGTTAACGGTTGTGAATAGATTGTTTGAACTGGTTAAACCAAAGTATGCAATTTTTGGTGAAAAAGATTTCCAACAATTATTTCTTATTAAAAATTATGTTGAGCAAAATAATATCCCTGTAACAGTAATAGCGGCGCCCTTGATTAGAGATATAGATGGGTTAGCGCTTTCATCTCGAAATGTTCGGTTATCAAATGCTGGCCGAAAAGCGGCGTTGGTTATTTCAAGAAGTTTGATAACTGGTGCAGCGAGTGGAGATATTTCGGCAATGCAAGAAATACTAAAAAGTGAACCAAATTTTAAATTAGATTATTTAATCGCCATTGATGAAAAAACTTTGTTGCCAGCGACAAATGAGAGTGAAAAGGTGCGGATTCTTATTGCCGGTTGGGTAGAAGGCGTGCGTTTGATTGACAATACCCCTGTGAAAAATTGGGTTGGCACTGGCAAATGAAACTCTTGACCGGAAAGCCTGGCTGGCAGATTAAAGCCGATGTAATTGTCATTGGTTCTGGCGTCGCAGGTTTAACAACTGCCCTAAATATTCGTGCTCAAAATCTTTCGGTGTTGTTGGTTACCAAGTCATACATAGATGAAGGTTCAACCAAATGGGCACAAGGTGGAATCGCAGCTGCACTTGGACCGGGCGATAGTCCAGAGCAACATAAGCAAGACACTTTAATTGCCGGCGCAGGATTGTGTGATCTTTCAGCGGTTGAAGTATTAGTTACTGAAGGTCCAGAAGCGGTTAGAAAACTTATTGCTCGCGGTGCGGTATTTGATAAATCTGAAACTGGTGAAATGGCACTAACTAGAGAAGGTGGCCATTTAAGAAATCGAATTTTGCACGCCGGTGGCGATGCAACCGGAGCTGAGGTTTCTCGGGCTTTGCTTGCCGCAGTTAAAAAAGATAGCGGCATAGAAATTATTGAACATGCATTAGTAATTGATTTACTTAAAAACAAAGCGGGCGCAGCTTGCGGTGTGATTTTGCATGTAATTGGTGAAGGTTCAAGAGATGGTGTTGGCCAAGCACTTGCACGAGCAGTTGTAATTGCAACTGGTGGTTTAGGTCAGGTTTATTCACAAACTACTAATCCCGCGGTATCAACCGGAGATGGCGTAGCACTTGCGATTCGCGCTGGTGCGCAGGTTAGTGATGTTGAGTTTGTGCAATTTCATCCAACTGTTTTGTATCAAGATTTAGCTCATCGTGGTCAACAACCATTAATAAGTGAAGCGGTTCGTGGTGAAGGCGCAGTTCTTTTTAATGATGAAGGTGAGCAATTTATGGTTGGAAAACATCCGCAATCAGATTTAGCTCCAAGAGATATTGTGGCAAAAGAGATCTTTAACCAAATGCAAAAAACTGGAAAACCTTATGTTTGGTTAGATGCAACCAACATCAAAGATTTTGCCAAGAGATTTCCAAATATTTATCAATCTTGTATAAATCGCGGCATAAATCCAAACTCTGAAAAAATTCCAGTCGCTCCCGCTTCACATTATGCATCTGGAGGAGTTTTAGTTGATCTAGATGGTCAATCGACAATTAATAACTTATTT
>CAXBQO010000029.1:0-11119 GCA_963977945.1 uncultured bacterium | reverse complement strand
CCGAGCGACCAATCCAATTGCGCTGCATTGTTAAAACTTTTTCTGGCCATTTACCTTCAAGTTGCTTCATGTCATCAAGCAATCGATCTGCGTAATCAGTAATTTTGAAATACCACTGATTTAATTTCTTTTTTGTCACTGCGGTATCGCACCGTTCGCACAATCCAGCAATTACTTGCTCATTTGCCAACACCGTCTGACAATTTGGACACCAATTAACTGAAGAATTTTTTCGATATGCCAAACCTTTTTTATAAAACTGTAAAAATAACCATTGATTCCACTTGTAATACTCTGGATCGCAAGTATGTAGAGTGCGATCCCAATCAAATGAGCAGGCGTATCTGCGCATCGAAGCTTTTTGAGTATCAATATTTTCATAAGTCCATGCTCTGGGATCTGCATTTCTTTTAATCGCAGCATTTTCCGCCGGCAAACCAAATGCATCCCAACCAATTGGATGCATAACATTGAAACCTTTTTGCACCCAATATCTGGCAATGACATCACCTAGTGCATAAGCCTCGGCATGACCCATGTGTAAATCTCCGGATGGATACGGAAACATATCGAGTACATATTTTTTAGCTCGTTTGTCATCTTTGCGACCGGATTTAAATGGTTGAAGTTTGTCCCAAACTGGCAACCATTTTTCTTGCACTCCTAAAAAATCATAAGCCTCATGCATTGGCTACCACTTAACTCCAGTTAACTCTTCCGATACCTGCCAAAGATTTTCTGCCAGCGTCTGGTCATACGCTAATGCTTTACCTCTAGTTAGTTTTGGATATCCGCGCATTTCCATAAATCCATCAGGCCCTAGATAGCTTGCGCCAATTAATCCCGGAAATGTCGCTGCACATAACATTGGAAGTGCGCCTTTATCTGCACTTTGTGCAATTACTGAATTAAATAAATTTACGGTGCGCTCTTCCCATTTATTGGATTTCATTTGTGGGGCAACAGATTGCAGATTTGTATCTGAATATCCTGGGTGCGCTGCCAATGGAATAAATGGCCAATTGTTTTTAATTCTTAACCGCTCAATTTGTGAGACAAATAGTAAATTAGCTAATTTGCTGGCGCCATATGCAGCCCACGGTGAGTACTTACCGGTTCCAAGACAGATTCGCTTGATAGTTGAAGTGGAATTATCGCCAAAACTACCCATGCGATGAGCTTGGCTTGAGATTGAAATTATTCGCTCGGTAATTGCACCCTTTAATAATCCAGCAAATGCAAAATGACCAAGATGATTTGTTCCCATTTGTAATTCAAATCCATCTTTTGTTTTAGTAAAGGGAGTTGCCATAACCCCGGCGTTAAGAATTAAACAATCAAATGCACCATCAAATTTTTGGGCAGCCTCATTTGCGGCAGATTTCACCGAACTTAAATCGGTTAAATCCATTAATAAATAAGAGATTCGAGAGTTAGATTTTGCGCTGATCTGATTAAGAGCGGATTGCGCTTTATTTTCACTGCGAGCGGTAAATACAACTTGTGCATTTGCTTTAACTAATTCTCTGGCAGCAGATAATCCCAAGCCTGATGTACCACCAGTAATTAAAAACTTTTTGCCAGTTAAATCAGGCAAATTGTTTTGATTCCAGCGTCGCGGAATTGTTGGATTTTCCATGTGGAGCTAAGGGGACTTGAACCCCTGACCCCCTGCATGCCATGCAGGTGCGCTACCAGCTGCGCTATAGCCCCGATTGAACTTGCGAATATTACCGCCTGAAGTTTGAACCAACCGAATTAATTCGCGGAATCATCTCCGATAACCGGTTCAGGAAGTGAGCCAGCATTATGTTCTGCTAAAAACCATCTGAATTTTCCAGCACTTGATTTTCTATTTTCTGAAAACGATTTTGAATTGTTCAAATTATTTAAGTGATGTTTTGATGTTTCTAAAATTGACCAGCACGCATTTGATAATCCTCCGATTACGCTCCACTCACTCATCGGTAAATTAAGCACCGAGCCAAGTAAGCATCTTGCCGTTCCTCCATGTGTAACTAAAACAATCGTGCCAAAAGTTTTATTTTCAATTAATTCATCAATTACTGAAATCGCTCGAGCCGCAACCTCACTTCGGCGCTCACCAGTATGACCTGCGGGATCATCATGTCCATCGATCCATCGTGTGAATAATTCACCATCAGTTGCGCGATTTTCAGTTCCGGTTTTGCCTTCCCACTTTCCACCATTTGTTTCTCGCAATTTAGAATTAAGTTCGACTGGCACATTTACTAAATCAGCTAGTGCTTGTGCGGTTTGTTTGGTGCGAATTAAGTCGCTTGAAATTATTCGAGCAGGTTTTAAGGCTGCCAATATTTGAGCAGCATGATTTACCTGAAACTCACCAACTTTATTAAGTGGAATATCAGAGTGACCTTGAAATCTATTTTCCACATTCCAATCGGTCTGGCCATGACGCCAAATAACGATTTTTAAAGTATTAGAACTTTCCACAGAATTTGGCATTAATTATCGTTTCGCCTCGGCTAATTGCAGATCAATTATTGGACAATCATTCCAAAGTCGATCTAGTAAATAATAATTACGCAAGTCCCTACTTTGAATATGTACAACCAAGTCTGAATAATCTAATAAAACCCAAGAAGTGCTTGCTTCAATTCTTGCCGGTCGATGACCAATTTCGGCTAACTTTAATTTAACCTCATCACTAATGGCTTCAATTTGTCTCTCATTATTTCCACACGCAATCAAAAAAACTTCAGATAAAACCATTTGTTCAGATAAATCGATTCCTAAAATGTCACTACCTAGTTTGTTGGAAATTGCTTCAGCGGCAAGCTTTGCCAAATCAATCGCAGATTTACTTGCTGCCATATAACTTTCGTTCTTTTATGAAATTCCAAACTGATGGGGAAATTAAATTAGATAAATTCGCTTGATTTAAAACCGCATCTCGTACCTGTGTTGCCGAGATATCAAATGCATCAATTTCAATCTGATCAAACTCAGATTTGGTGGCTCCTGGGCGATTCACCACTAAAAATGTCACCAACTTTTTTAACTCATCGCTGCGATGCCATTGTGAAATCCGAGCCGCAGCATCTGCACCAAGAATTAATGTGAACTTCGCTTCTGGATTTTCTTTTTGCAATGCTTCGATTGTTTCAATGGAATAAGTTGGACCTGCTCGATTAACTTCAATATCTAAAACTTTTACCTTTTGCCCAAATCCAAGTTCTGCCACTGCCAGTTCGCACATGCGAAAACGATCTGCACCAGATGCCGTTGGCTGATGTTTTCGCAGCCATGGATTTCCAGAGGGAATTACCAATAATTGGTCAAAATTTGTAGCTAATTTTTGAATAACTCTTAAATGTCCGCGATGAATCGGATCAAATGTGCCACCAATTACACCGATATTTAGATTATTGGTGTTTACTTTTTTCTCGAACGAGATAATTAATCCTTATCGATGCGCAATGTTAGATAAAGCAAAAAGCCAAGAGTTAAAAATGCAAACAAACCAAAAAAGATTGGTGATGCTGGAAGTTCTCTTACTTTTTCAGATAAATAAATCATGTTCAGATTTTACCTTGTAGTAATTGTTTAAATGCCGCCTCATCCAACACTGGAATTCCTAATTCCTCTGCCTTTTCTAATTTAGAACCGGCATTTTCTCCCGCCACCACATAATCAGTGTTCTTAGAAACTGAGCTAGCAGCTTTGCCACCTCTACTCGTGATTGCCTCATTTGCGCTATCACGAGAGAAATCAATTAACGATCCGGTTACCACGATTGTCTTACCAACCAAATTTTGTGGCAACGTGTTTACTTGTTTTTCTAATTCAAAATTAACTCCGGCTTTTTGCCACTTATCTACGATTTTGTTGTGCCAATTTACTGAAAACCATTCAATTATGGACTTGGCAATAATTTCTCCGACACCATCAACTTTTGCTAACTTTTCTTCACTAGCCGCTTGAATAGCTTTTAAAGATTTAAATTCATTTGCTAAAGCTTGTGCTGCGGTAGGTCCAACATGTCTAATTGATAACGCCACTAGTTTTCGCCACAACGGTTTTTGTTTTGCAGTCTCTAGCGCCGTAAGTAATTTCAATGCGTTAGCACCCAACGTTCCATCTTTTTTACAGAAGAAATCACATTTAGATAATTTTGACTGCGTTAAATTAAATAAATCACCTTCATCTTCTACTAATTTGTCATTCAATAATGCTTGAGCCGATTCGTAACCTAAAATTTCAATATCTAATGCCGCTCTCGATCCGATGTAATACAACCGTTCCACCAATTGCGCAGGGCAACTTTGCGCGTTCGGACATCGAATATCAACATCGCCTTCAGAAATTGCCTTCAAAGTTGTGTTGCACTCTGGACATTTTTTGGGCATTAAAAATGCTTTTTCTTTGCCGGTTCGTTTTTCGGTGATTGCTCCTAAAACTTCTGGAATCACATCGCCAGCTTTGCGAATTAATACCGTATCGCCAATTAATATTCCTTTTCGTTCTACCTCTTGCGCGTTATGTAAAGTGGCATTTGTAATTGTTGAACCGGCAACTTTCACCGGCTCCATATAAGCAAATGGTGTTACTCGACCAGTTCGCCCCACACTTACTTTGATATCAAGTAATTTTGTCGTTACCTCTTCAGGCGGATACTTAAAAGCAATTGCCCATTTAGGCGCGCGACTTGTGAATCCAAGTTCGGACTGAATTGATAATTCATTAACTTTAATCACGACGCCATCAATTTCATGTTCTAAATCATGTCGATGGGCTTCAAACTCTTTTACAAAATCTGCAACGGCAGCCTTGGTTTTAACCACTTTGAAATGCTTACTAACTGGCATTCCTAAGTTTTTTAATAACTCATAAGCACCACCTTGTGAATCAAATTTTTGATCAGAAAATCCAATTCCGTGAACAATCAAACTTAAGGGTCTGCCGGCGCTTACCTTCGGATCTTTTTGACGAAGCGATCCAGCCGCAGCATTACGCGGATTAGCAAATCTAGGTTTACCTTGTTCTTCAAGTTGATCATTTAGCTCTTCAAAAGCTTTTATTGGAAAGTAAATTTCTCCTCTAATTTCAATTCGATTAGGAATAATTTGTTCCGCAGATTTTGCCGCCAGCACATGTGGAACATTTTTAATTGTTTTTACATTTAACGTCACATCTTCACCTGTGGTGCCATTGCCACGAGTTAATGCCCGAACCAATTTTCCGTTTTCATACAATAAATTGATTGCTAAACCATCGATTTTTAACTCACACAGCCATGAATTTTTACTCGAAACTTTTTCTACTCGCTCAAACCAAGCATTCAACTCTGCTTCATCAAATACGTTGTCAAGAGACATCATTTTTTCTAAATGATCATGCTGTTCAAATTGAGTTGAAAAGCCACCGCCTACATCTGAAGTAGGTGAATCTGGCAATTTATATTGTGGATGTTTTTTCTCAAGTGAGATTAACTCTTGCCACAGCGAATCAAAC
This sequence comes from uncultured bacterium, assembly GCA_963977945.1. Taxonomy (GTDB): domain Bacteria; phylum Actinomycetota; class Actinomycetes; order Nanopelagicales; family Nanopelagicaceae; genus CALMJB01. The sequence goes on along the minus strand of CAXBQO010000029.1, from coordinate 5,623 downwards.
TGGGCATCGCTGATTTCAGGTTTATCTAAGACGTAATATTTAAATTGATGATCTTTTATTTGCTCTGATAACTCTGCAATCTTTCGCCGAATTTGTGCGCTCATCGGTAGTTAGTTTGTGCTGGTAATAGTCGCAGAACAGACCACCAGATCACCATCGTAAATAACTAGACCTTGTCCGGTAGCTAAACCATAAATTGGCTGATTTAAAGTTGCGGTAATTACAGTTCCATCAAAACTATATTGGCAAGGTAGTGCTTCACCATGCGCTCGCACTTGTGCAAAACCTGAATGAACTTTGTTTGCTTCAATTGCTGGTCCGCAAAAAATCACCGGAGCTCCTTGGATTTGGGAAATTGCTAATTGCTCGTGTTCGCCAACTACTACAGTGTTTGTTTTTGGTTCTATCTTTAATACATATCTTGGTTCACCACTTTTTGTTGGCACTGTTAAACCTAGACCACGGCGCTGACCTACTGTGTAGGTATAAGCACCGCGATGCTCGCCCAGTTTGTTTCCAGTTTGATCAACAATGTCACCAACATTTGAACCTAATCGCTCGCGCAACCAACCAGCATTGTCGCCATGTGGCACAAAACAGATGTCATGTGAATCTGGTTTATTCGCGACAAATAATCCTCGATCCTTTGCCTCTTTGCGGGTATCAACTTTTTCAGTATCCCCCAATGGAAAATGCGCCCCTTGCAATTGCGATTCATTTAGCACCGCTAAAACATAAGACTGATCTTTAGCGTTGTCTTTCGCTCGATGTAACGACTTATAACTCTTACCATTTCTATTACTTTCTTTTGTAATTCCGTAATGGCCGGTGACCACGCCATCAAATCCCAATGCCTTGGCTCGATCTAACACCGCTGCAAATTTAATTTTTTCATTACAGCGCAAACAGGGATTAGGGGTGCGCCCACTTTGATATTCACTTAAAAAATTCTCAACCACTTGTTCATGAAATTCGCTCGCCATATCCCATATATAGAAAGGAATACCTATTACATCTGCCGCTCTTCTGGCGTCGTGAGAATCTTCAATTGTGCAGCAGCCACGCGCACCCGAACGATATTTCTGCGGATTACTAGAAAGCGCTAAATGCACTCCCACTACTTCATGTCCAGCATCTACTGCTCGAGCCGCGGCTACCGCCGAATCAACGCCACCGCTCATAGCCGCAACTAATTTTAATTTTTTACTCATTTTTTTATTTTGCGTTATTTTGCATTAACTAAATTAGTTTTTTGAGCATTTGGCTTTGGCTGATTGGAAAAGGTGGCACGAGATCTCGCCACTACATTTGCAATAACTTCTCCTAGTTTTTCAATCTCTTTTTCAGAGTTTGTATCGCTTAGAGAAAAACGCAGTGAAGATCTGGCATCTTTTTCTGATAATCCGATTGCCATCAATACATGACTTGGTTGTTGAACACCTGCGCTACAAGCAGAGCCAGTAGAGCAAGCAATACCTTCAGCATCTAGCAGAAGAAGTAATCCATCACTTTCAGTTCCAGGAAAAGTGATATTTACAATTCCAGGTAAAGATTTTTCTAGATTGCCATTGACAACCGCATCAGGCACTTTTTGCAATACTGTTTTAATTAATTTACTTTTAAGTTCGCGCACTAAAGTAGTACGAGCAGCAAAATTATTTTGATAAACCTTGGCCGCTGCCGCAAAAGAAATAATGCTTGGCGCATTAAATGTGCCGCTTCGTAAATCTCGCTCTTGCCCGCCACCATGAAGAATTGGTTCTAGATCTAATCCCCGCTGCAAAATTAGGGCTGCAACTCCGAGTGGTCCGCCAACTTTGTGTGCTGAAATTGTGGCGGCAGTTAGACCAGAATCTTTAAAAGAAAATTTAGTTTTCAAAAAACTTTGCACACAATCACTATGAAATGCAATGCCAGCAGCTATCGCAACTAACTCTTCAATTGGTTGCAAAGTGCCAATTTCATTATTTGAATGCATTATTGAAATTAATGCGATTTGATCTCTATTTTTTGAAACTATTTCAGCAAATTGTTTTACATCAATAACTCCAGCCTCATTTACGTCAACCTCAATCAATTGGGCATCTTCGTGTTCAACCAACCAATGAATGGGATCCATTACTGCATGATGTTCAAAAGCACTGGTAATGATTATCTTTTTACCGCTTTTACGAGCGCGCCAATACAAACCTTTAATGGCTAAATTATTTGCTTCGGTGCCACTTGCCGTAAAAATAATTTCACTCGGTAAGCAATCTGCAATGGCTGCAATTTCTTCTCGAGCCTGTTCTAAATTTTTTCTCACATTGCGGCCAGCAGAATGCAGTGATGATGCATTTCCTAATTGCGCTGCGTTTTCAGCGAGTGCGGCAATCGCTGGCGCCACCATAGAAGTGGTAGCGGCATGATCAAAATAGATCTGACTCATACGCCAATTCTATTTCGTTTGTATTTATGACTTGCGGGCCAGAATTCCCTTGGTCGCCTGTGGAACTACATTAAATAAATCGCCAATAACGCCAAAATCTGCCAATTCAAAGATTGGAGCTTCAGGATCTTTATTGATTGCAACTATTGTCTTGCTGGTCTGCATTCCAGCGCGGTGTTGAATCGCACCGGAAATTCCGCAAGCTACATAAAGTTGTGGTGAAACAGTTTTTCCAGTTTGTCCTACTTGATGACTATGCGGATACCAACCAGCATCAGTTGCAGCACGTGATGCGCCAACTGCAGCACCTAATGCATCTGCTAATTCTTCAATTGGTTTGAAATCTCCGTTTGTGCCACGGCCACCGGAGACAACAACATTTGCTTCAGTTAATTCTGGCCGACCACCTTTTACCGCTGGCTTTGATTGTGTTATCGGATTTAATTTTGCTAAATCAGAAATTTGCACATCAAATTTTTCTACAACTGGTGCAGATGTGGTTGCGGTTGCTTCAATACTATTTCCGCGCAATGTCACAATTGCGGTTGAAGTTGTGACCGCTGAATGTACAGTTGTTGAACCACCAAATACTGATTGAGTGGTGATGCGATCTTTATCAATTTCAATTGCATCGGTAATTAATCCAGAGTCAGTTTGCACTGCAACTCGACCGGCAATCTCTTTGCCGCGTGCGCTAGAGGTAATCAAAACCGCAGTTGGATTTTTCGCCTTAATCAATTGCGAAATTCCATCGGAAATTGCCGCAACAGAATATTTTTCCCAATCACCAGCACAAGTGATTACTTTGTCTACTGGCAAAGTTTTTAGTTGTTCAATAATTGCATCAGCTTGGCTATCAAAAACTAATGCGACAGATTCACCAATTCTTTTGGCAAAGGTTGCAAGTTCTGCTACGGAACGTGCGATTTTTCCGGCTTGAGCATCGACTAGAAAAAATACTTGACTCATGCCAGCCGCTTTTCTTTTAGATACTCAACTAACTTGTCCGCGCCTGATCCATCATCTTGAACTTTTACGCCTGCTGCTTTAGCCGGCCGGGGCAAAGCATCTTTTACATTTGACCAAGCTGCCGTGGCACCTACCGCAGAACTTTGAATATTTAAATCTGCCAAAGATTTTGTGGTTATGGTTTTTTTCTTCGCCGCCATAATTCCCTTAAATGATGGATACCTTGGTTCATTTATTTTCTCGATTACCGAAACCACAACTGGAAAATTTGCACTCATAGTTTCAACGCCAAACTCAGTTACCCGATCTATTTCTACCTTTTTCGCAGCCACATCAACTGCAACTTTTCCAGCAAAAGTTAGCTGCGCAAACTGCAAACGTTGCGCCAGCATTGCCGGCACAACCGACATACGTGCATCGGTAGATTCGGTGCCACAAATAACTAAATCAAATCCCTCATTCTTAATTACTTCTGCTAAAACTTTAGAGGTGGCGAGAGCATCTGACCCTGAAAGCGCGGCATCGCTAACAAGAATTGCATTATCTGCTCCCATAGAAAGTGCTTTTCTAATTGCTTCAGTGGCTCGTTCTGGTCCCATTGAAATCAAAGTAATTGAATGTCCGCTAGCTTCACCGGCTTCACCATTTGGAGAATTCTTTTCTACGATGCGAAGGGCTTCTTCTACTGCATATTCATCAAGATCATTTAGAACAGCATCGACGCCGGCGCGATCTAGTAAACCATTTGCCATTTTCTTTTCCGCCCATGAATCTGGCACCTGTTTTACGCAAACCGCGATTTTCATAGCCTTAGGTTACTAATAAGTAATTAAGTTGCAAATGAAACTAAATTTGGAAATTAATCCATCAAATTTATTTAGTCTTGAAATCTACCGATACCGTCGCAGTAATTGTCTTGTTTATCGTGGAGACATCGTAGATACCACCGGCAGAACGGTCGGTGGAATCAGGAGTTGTTACTTGAATTGGTCCACTGCGAACTGCCAACACTGAGCCAGCTTTACCGCCCACTGCATTAGTAATGGAATCCGCTCTGACTTTGGCATCTTTCATAGCCTCGGCCATTAATTTTGGACGCAACTCATTTAAATTTGAAACATAATAAGCCGGGCCGAAGTTGTAAACATTAACGCCAGTTTGTAATAACTCACCGATTCCATTACTTAATTTTTGAATCAGTTGTACATCTTTTGATCTAACTATCACAGTGCGATTTGCGCGGTAAGAAAGTATCCGACCAGTTGCACTGCCATTTAAATACTCTTCATTTGCTGAAGTTGCCACCGCGCCTAATTCAATTTGCTCAGCTGAGATTCCACCACGCTTTAAATAATCTTGTAGGGCAGTTACTGAACTTTCAACTTTCTTTACCGCTGCAACAACAGTTGGGGTCATCTCTTGCACATTTAAAGTCCAAACCGCATTATCAGCGGTAGCACTTGTACTAGCTGAACCAGTTACAGTAATTGCATTTCCGGCTTTCGCCGCCAAACCACCTGAAACTTTTATTAGTCCAAAAGTTAATCCCGAGGTAAGAATTGCCACCGCAGCAATTATCGCAATCAAGCGATTGCGTTCTACGGTGAAATTATTTTCGCTCACAACAAAATCTTATCTGGTTTAGTTAAAAATCTTTGTGACCATGCAATTCTAAATGGCTCAAGTTCTGTATCCCATGCCACACCCAATGCTGATTCTAAATTTGAGATTAATTTTTGCTGGGAATATGAACTCTCAATGCAGGATTTGATTTTGCTTTCTGCCAAAATTACATTTCCAAGAGAGTCAATATTTGCTTGATGTATTCCTAAATCCGGAGTTGCTCGATATAAAACTGAACCTTCAGCATTAAATTCGCTGACTTCAAATCGTATTAATTTCCAAATTTTTAAGGCGTTAACCAATTTAGGTGCGGTTGAAATCTGAGAATGCCATTGAATTTCTAGACCGAATTGACCGGCATCAACTGCTACCCATAACTCTTTTAAATTATTTAGATTGTTGACTTGAATCTTTGGTTTAGATTGTGTTTGCAAAGTCTGCAGCGTCTGCAAAATTGCCCATTCCACATGATTTCGAAGTGCAGCTGGTACTGAATAAATACACAATCGGCCACGAAAATTTGCAGCAGTTAGAGAGTTAGCAGAATTAACTGCGCCTTTTGATTTCACCTTTATTTCTCATTCCAGATCACTTCTTGATGTG
>CAXBQO010000028.1:0-11141 GCA_963977945.1 uncultured bacterium | reverse complement strand
AAAAGCCTTAATCTTTTTTTATTTATTTTTTATTTATATTTAATAACTCCTGACCAGTCAATTGACCGTTTATGCGGGGGGAGGGGCATAATCTTTGCCTAGATTTATATTGCCTAGATTTAGATTAAGTTAAAAAGTAAAGGTTCATTAAAAAAATTATGAGTCTGCATTTACAAAAATTGCTAGAGATTACGCAGATTCTCGCGACTAGACCAACACTTACTTATCTAACCCAGTTCTTAAGTAACAACCATTGCGTAAGTGGTGAAGTTTCTAGGGTTTACTTCGGTCGAATACTTAGCAATAAAAAAATCAGAGTTGAAGCAGCCCACGGGTTTAAAGATGATGAATGTCGAGTGGGTAAAGAGTTTCCAGTTGAATCCACCAGACCATCTGGCAGATCAATTATTGAAAATCGCATAATTCAAGAGACTTATTCTGAAGATTATTACAAAAAGTATCCGGTGCTAAAGAAAGATCCGATAGAACATCCGTGGATTTCGCAAGTGACGATTCCGATTAATGAGAATTACATTCTGCAGCTTGGCCGCTATTCAAAATTTGTGGAAGGTGATGATTACTTTTACCTAAATTTGCAATCGCTATTACAGATTTATTTTTCTCGTATTGGCAAAGTCTCGATTGAAGTTGGCGATCTGCATGGAAAACCCTTAACAAGTAGGCAAAAAGAGATTGCAGAATTAATGCGGCAAGGAATGACCAATGAAGCAATCGCAGATCACATCGGATATTCAGCATCGCTGGTAAAGCAAGAGACAATGATTATTTTCTCCAAACTAGGCATATCTGGGCGCAAGGACCTCACACAAAACAAAGTCGGGTAGTAATCTCTTGGCGTGGTTAAGCAATCAAGTGCGTCAAATGAGTTAGTTGATAAATACAAAGAGTATTTAGTTTTAGAGCGCAATCTTTCAGATAACTCAGTACGTGGTTATGTTGCTGACTTAAACTCATTTTTACTGCATCTAGAAAAACTTGGCATTGATGAGTTTAAAAATTTAGAGGTAGAACATTTGCGCTCTTGGCTAGCTAACTTGCAAAGCACTGGAATGTCGCGGGCGACAATGATTAGAAGAATTGTTTCGATTCGAGCCTTTACCCATTGGGCAAGTGCGAGCGGCTGGATTGAAAATGATTATGGCGCGCAGCTATCTATTCCAAAATCTCAGCGAACTTTGCCCGAAGTTTTAAAGGTCGATGAAGCGCGGCAAGTAATTACTGCGCTGCAGGTTAAAGCGGGGGAAGAGCCAACTGCGATAAATAAAAGAGATTTAGCAATAGTAGAAGTTTTGTATGCATCTGGAATCCGGGTTTCAGAACTATGCGGATTAAATTTAGAAGATATTGATGAAGGGCGAAATACTTTAAGTGTTATTGGAAAAGGTAATCGGCAACGAGTTGTGCCAGTTGGAATTCCAGCGATGGCGGCAATAAAAGATTATTTAAAAAATTCTCGAAGTGAGTTTGTTAATTTGCAATCACAAAGTGCGGTGTTCTTAGGATCTCGCGGCAAAAGAATTGATCAACGAACTGTTAGAGAAGTTGTTTATGAAGCGATGAAGGCAGTTGGTGCGCAAATGGGACCACACGGATTACGTCACTCTGCCGCCACACATTTACTTGAAGGTGGTGCAGATTTGCGAACGGTGCAGGAAATATTGGGTCACGCGTCTCTTGCCACAACTCAGATTTATACGCATGTATCTCCAGAACGATTACAAAAGGCTTATAAGCAGGCACATCCACGCGCTTGATTAAGTAATTACGCGGGAAAAAGTAGTCAATTTATTCCGGTAAGATTTGCGCCGCACAAATTAAAACCTTGTGACTTCACGCATCTTAAGTAAATAAAAAATACTTTCGAACCTGTTCGGTCCGGTGAAAATCGGTCGGTTCAAGATGCTAGAGATCTGACAAATTGCCAGATCATTAACCGAGTGCACACTCGCAGAAAAAATCTGCGAAGGTGCGAAAAGGAGTGTGCCGCCATGGCGGTAATAACAATGCGAGAACTCCTCGATAGCGGAGTTCATTTCGGACATCAAACCCGGCGCTGGAATCCAAAGATGAAGAGATACATCTTCACTGAGCGCAACGGTATTTACATTATTGATATCCAACAATCATTAGCCTTAATTGAAAAGGCATATGAGTTTGTAAAAGATGCAGTGGCAAAAGGTGGCCACGTTTTATTTGTTGGAACAAAAAAACAAGCACAAGAACCAATTAAGCAACAAGCAGCCCGCGTCGGAATGCCTTATGTAACCGAGCGTTGGCTAGGTGGAATGTTGACCAACTTCCCAACAGTTTTTAAACGCATTACTCGTTTGAAAGAACTTGAAGCATTAGAAGCATCAAATGATCAATTAATTACCAAGAAAGAAAGTTTGATTCTTCGCCGTGAGCGCGAGAAGTTAAATCGCAACCTTGATGGTATTCGCAACATGACCAAACTACCGGCAGCAATTTGGGTAGTAGATACCAAGAAGGAATACATCGCAGTAACTGAAGCTCGCAAATTGGGAATTCCAGTTATTGCAATTCTGGATACAAATTGCGATCCAGATGAGGTTGATTTCAAGATTCCAGGTAACGATGATGCGATTCGTTCAATTCAATTGTTAACTCGAGTAATCACTGATGCAATTGCTGAAGGATTAAAAGCACGCAGCGCACAAGCGGCGCAACTTGCTGATGCACCAACTCAAACTGCAGAACAGCCATTGGCAGATTGGGAGAAAGAACTTCTAGGCGCACAACCAGGCGCTGAAAGTACCGGTGCATAAGTGGCGTATTCGGCAGAAGATGTAAAACGATTACGCGAAGTTACCGCGGCGGGAATGCTCGATTGCAAAAAAGCACTTGATGAATCAGGTGGCGACTTTGATAAGGCAGTCGAAATCATTCGCGTTAAAGGTTTGAAAGGTGTCACAAAACGTGAAGGCCGTGCCACTTCAAATGGTTTAGTAACAGCAAAAGCCGAAGGTGATTTCGGTGCGATGCTAGAACTAAATTGCGAAACTGACTTCGTAGCAAAAGGTGATCGTTTTCAAGCATTAGCTGATGAATTACTAAATCATTTAGTTGCATCAAAAATTGCAAACCTAGATGATTTCTTAAATTCAAAATTAGCCAGCGGAAAAACTGTGCGCGAAACTATTGATGAAGGCAATGCCACACTAGGTGAAAAAATTGAGATTCGCCGAATCGTGGTGCTAAATGGTTCACCAGTTTCACTTTACTTACACAAAACTTCACCAGATTTGCCACCGCAAGTTGGTGTTCTTGTGCAATTAAAAAATGCCGCGGTTGAAGCTGGCCGTGACATCGCACAACACATTGCTGCGTTTGCACCAAAATATTTAAATCGCGCTGCTGTACCAACCGATGAAATTGAAAAAGAGCGTCGCTTAGCTGAAGAAACTGCTCGCAATGAAGGAAAACCAGAGGCTGCAATTTCTAAAATCATCGAAGGTCGAGTTACTGGATTTGTAAAAGAGGTTGCACTACTTGAACAAGCATTTGCTAAAGATGCCAAGAAGACTGTGCAACAGATAGCAGATGAAGCGAAGACTGCGGTCAACGCCTTCCACAGATTCCGAGTAGGACAGTAATAGACTTTCAAAAATAGGCACCGGAAAGGAGCAAACGCCAGTGATCGGAAAACGTAAGGGTTACGAGCGAGTGCTTCTTAAATTATCTGGTGAAGTATTTGGCGGCGAAAAAGGCATCGGTGTTGATCCTGATGTTGTCGCCGATGTCGCATCACAAATTGCTGAAGTAGTAAAAACTGGCACACAAATTGCAATTGTGGTTGGCGGTGGAAATTATTTCCGCGGCGCTGAATTACAACAACGCGGAATGGAACGCGCCCGTGCTGATTACATGGGAATGCTTGGCACAGTTATGAACTGTTTAGCGTTGCAAGATTTTCTAGAAAAAATTGGCATCGATACTCGAGTACAAACTGCAATCGCAATGGGACAAGTTGCCGAACCTTATGTGCCACGCAGATCAATAAGACATTTAGAAAAAGGCAGAGTTGTAATTTTTGGCGCCGGCGCCGGAATGCCATTCTTTACAACTGACACAGTTGCTGCGCAACGTGCGTTAGAAATTGGCGCACAAGCATTGCTGCTTGCAAAAAGTGGAGTCGATGGTGTTTACAGCGCTGATCCACGTAAAGATAAATCCGCTACAAAATATGAAACCGTTTCATTTGATGAAGTTTTAAGTAAATCGTTAGCGGTAGCAGATGCTGCAGCATTTTCATTATGTCGAGAAAATTCATTGCCAATAATCGTTTTTGATTTAAAAAATAAAGGAAATATCAAGCGCGCCGTACAAGGCGAGAGTGTTGGCACTCTAGTCTCATAAATCTTGCGATTTTTAGATTTTTTCAAATACTTTTTTCAAGTAAGATAAAACTAGTGTTAAAAACAATAATCAATTAAAAATTGATTAGAAAGCGTGAATCTAAATGGCTGATGTACAAAGTACTTTGAGCGATACCAACTCGAAGATGAACAAAGCGGTAGAGGCGGCCAAAGAAGATTTCGCAACAGTTCGTACCGGTCGCGCGCACCCGTCAATGTTTTCTAAATTAATTGTCGATTACTACGGCACCGGAACTCCGCTTACGCAATTAGCTTCGATACAAACTCCCGAAGCGCGTTTGGCATTAATTACTCCTTATGACAAAGGGGCAATTGCAGCAATTGAAAAATCAATTCGCGATTCTGATTTAGGAGTAAATCCTGGTTCTGACGGCGTCGTTATCAGAGTTAACTTTCCGCAACTAACTGAAGAGCGTCGTAAAGAATTTATTAAAGTAGCAAAAGCAAAAGCCGAAGATTCACGTGTTTCAATTCGTGGAATTCGTCGCACCGCTAAAGAAACCCTCGAAAAATTAGAAAAAGATGGCAAGATCGGAAAAGATGATTTAACTCGAGCTGAAAAAGAGTTAGAGAAAACTACACATGATCATGTGGCCAAAATTGATGAGATGTTAAAACATAAGGAAGCAGAGCTACTCGAGGTCTAATAATGACCGATTTAAATTCGTTAAACGAGGCGATTAACCGCCGCGCCGGACGAAAGTTGATTCCATCAATCATCGTTTCGTTAGTTTTATTGGCGTTAGTTTTTGGAACTATCACCGTTGCACCAGTCACATTTGCGATTTTAATTTTGGCAGCAATCTTGCTGGCAATGCGCGAATTAGTTAATGCATTACGTGCCGGCGGAATAGAACTTCCAACCTTTGCGATGTTATTAGTTGCCACAATATTGTTGGCAGCAACTTGGCAAGGTGGCATAAAAGGTTTATCGGTTGCAACCGGAATGATTGTGCCAATTTTGTTGGTTTTTATTTTGATAATTTCACCAACTGGTTTTATCAAACGCGCTACCGCTGCCGTATTTGGCACTTTCTATTTACCGTTCCTAGCCGGATTTATTTTGCTAGTGGCTCACCACGAACAGGCACAAGAGCGCATTCTGTTACTGGTTTTATGCGTTGCACTTAATGACACTTTTGCATATCTATTTGGAGTTTTATTTGGAAAACATAAATTAGCTCCGCACATCAGCCCCAAAAAATCTTGGGAAGGTTTGATTGGTGGATTAACTGCAGAACTAATTGGTATCGCACTTGTGATGTTTTATATTTTTCATCAACCAGTTTGGGTGGGCTTAGTGCTTGGCGCAGCTTCAACTATAAGTGCTACCTGTGGTGACTTAATCGAGAGCGCAATGAAACGTGATTTAACAATTAAAGATATGAGTAATTTTTTACCTGGTCATGGTGGAATGCTTGATCGAATTGATTCAGTTTTGTTTGTGGCGCCAACTGTTTGGTTTGCCCTCGAACTAATTAATAAGTACTTATGAGTCGGAGTAAACCTCCACTTCATCTGGCCGATTTAACTCCAGCACAACGTAAATCGCACACACAAGAGTTAGGTTTACCGGGCTTTCGCGCAAATCAAATTGCAACTCACTATTTTGAACATTTCAACGAAGATGCCGATTCCTGGAGTGATATTCCAAAAGAATTACGCGCTCAACTATCGGCAGAATTACTGCCAAAACTTTTAACCAAAGTTCGCTCAATTGAATGCGACAACGGAACAACTCGTAAAGATTTGTGGCGATTACACGATGGCGTTTTAGTTGAAAGCGTGTTGATGAAATATCCAGATCGCACCACAGTCTGCATTTCATCGCAGGCAGGTTGCGGAATGGGTTGTCCATTTTGTGCCACCGGGCAAGGCGGATTAACTCGAAACCTTTCTGCCGCCGAAATTACCGCGCAAGTTGTGGCGGCAGCAGCTTCAGCATTTAAAGGTGAGTTACCTGGCGGCAGTACTCGATTATCAAATGTGGTGTTTATGGGAATGGGAGAGCCACTTGCTAATTACGAAGCGGTGATGCAAACAATTAGAAATATAACTTCGCCCCAACCTGATGGATTAGGAATCAGTGCCAGATCTGTAACTCTGTCGACAGTTGGAATGGTGAATGGAATCGAAAGATTAATCACTGAAAAAATTCCGGTCACACTTGCCATTTCACTACACACGCCAGATGATGAATTACGAGACACATTGGTGCCAATTAATTTACGTTGGAAAGTAAAAGAGGTATTGCAAGCAGCTGATAAATATGAAATGGCAACTGGTCGACGTTATTCAATTGAATACGCATTAATTCGAGACATCAATGATCAAGAGTGGCGGGCAGATTTATTAGGCAAACTTTTAAAAAATAAGAATGCGCACGTTAATTTGATTCCTTTAAATCCCACACCAGGTTCTAAGTGGACCGCGTCAAGACCAGAAGATGAAAGAACATTTGTTAAAACCTTAGAAGGTTATGGGGTTGCGGTAACGGTGCGAGATACCAGAGGTCGCGAAATTGATGGTGCCTGTGGTCAATTGGCAGCATCCGAAGTAATCTCTGCTCAGGAGAAATGAAAAATGAAAACGCTGCAAAACTTTATTAACGGAAAATTTGTTGCATCAAAATCGGGTAAGACCAGCGAATTAATTAACCCAGCAACTGGAAAAGTTTTTGCAACCGCACCAGTTTCAAACCTTGATGATGTAAATCTTGCGATGAAATCTGCCGCTGATGCATTTGTAATTTGGCGCGACTCAACACCAAGTGAGAGACAACGCGCGCTTTTGAAAATTGCAGATGCGTTAGAAGCAAAAGCAGATCAATTAATTGCAATCGAAGTAGAAAATTGTGGCAAACCAATTGGTTTAACTAAGAGTGAAGAAATTCCGCCGATGTTAGATCAAATTAGATTTTTCGCCGGAGCCGCTCGCAATCTTGAAGGACGTTCGGCTGGTGAATATATGAAAGGCATGACTAGTTTTATTAGACGCGAACCTTTGGGTGTATGCGCACAAGTGACTCCGTGGAATTACCCAATGATGATGGCGGTTTGGAAATGGGCGCCAGCAATTGCTGCTGGAAATACTGTGGTTTTAAAACCAAGTGACACCACTCCAGCGTCGACATTGTTTATGGCAGAAATTATGAGTGAATTTTTACCAGCCGGAGTAATCAATGTGGTTTGCGGTGATCGCGATACCGGCAGATTATTAGTAGAACATAAAACTCCGGCGCTAGTTTCAATTACCGGATCAGTAAGAGCCGGAATCGAAGTCGCTAAATCTGCCGCAAATGATTTAAAGAAAGTTCACTTAGAACTAGGGGGAAAAGCACCAGTAGTTGTATTTGATGATGCCAATTTACAAGCAGCTGCTGAAGCAATTGCACTAGCCGGATTTTTTAACGCCGGACAAGATTGCACCGCTGCCACTCGAGTAATGGTTGAAGCTGGCGCGTATGAAGATTTTGTTAAATTACTAGCAGAACAAGCCAGTGAAAAAATTGCTGTTGGATTACCAAATGAAGAGGTAATTGTTGGCCCAGTAAATAATGCAAATCAATTATCTAGATTAAAAGGTTTCTTTGAACGAAAACCCGCTCATGCTCGAGTAGTTGCTGGCGGAAAACAAATTGAACGACCAGGTTTCTTTTTCGCACCAACTGTGGTGGCAGATTTAAAACAAGATGATGAAATGATTCAGAGTGAAATATTTGGCCCAGTTATTACGGTGCAGAAGTTTCAAGATGAAGCGCAAGCAATCGAAATGGCAAATGGGGTCGAATATGGTTTGGCATCTTCGGTATGGACTAAAGACCATGGTCGAGCGATGCGAATGGCTAAGGCATTTGATTTTGGATGTGTCTGGATCAATACCCATATTCCGCTTGTGGCTGAAATGCCACACGGCGGCTTTAAGCATTCTGGCGTTGGCAAAGATCTTTCACAGTATGGCTTTGAGGATTACACCCGCGTTAAGCACGTTATGAGCAACCTAAACGCCTAATTTTTTGATTTTTAGCTAAGCCAGCACCATAGAAATTTCTTTCTGAAAATGGTTCACCTAGGGCCAACTCGGGTCTAGGATTTTGCTCTCTTCCTCGCAACTTCCTCGCAACCGCCTCACAACTTCCTCGCGCATTACAAATTTAACCGAGCTCGAAGCGCTGACTTCGATAATTAGAAAGTGGTGATATGAACAGCCAGAAATTCGCTGCCGACAATTCAATTCCAGATGAAGTTAAAAAGTTTGTTAAAAAATCTATCTCTCGTAGATCTGTATTAGCAGGTGTCGGGGGAATCGGAGCAGCAGCGGCGCTAAGTGCGTGTAGTAGTGGCGGTTCAACCAAAGCAACAGCAGACACCCTTCGATGGGCGAACTGGACTTTATATTTAGATTACGACTCAAATACTAAAAAATATCCCACTTTAGAAGATTTCCAATCTCAAACTGGAATCAAAGTTAGTTATAAAGAAGATATCAATGACAACGCAGAATTTTTTGGCAAAGTTAAGGATCAATTAGCTCTTAAAAAAGATATTGGTTATGACCTTGTCACATTAACCGATTGGATGGCGGCAAAGTGGGTAACACTTGGTTATACCCAACCTTTAGATGAAGCCAGCCTTACAAATAAAAAGAATCTATTAAAAACTTTAGCTTCACCCGCTTATGATCCAACTCGTTCTCAAACCATGACATGGCAGGGAGTTATGGCTGGGTTTGGTTGGAATAAAGAGAAAGTTCCAGGCGGAATCAAATCGATGGATCAACTTTTCTCGCCAAAAAACAAAGGCAAGATTGAAGTTTTATCAGAGATGCGCGACACCATCGGAATCATCATGTCGTATCAAGGTGTCGATATTTCAAAACCATTTTCCAGCGATAAATTTATGAACGCTGTTGATTTTCTAAAAAAGAAAATTAGCGATGGATATATTCGCCAAGTTAAAGGTAACGATTACAAGGAAGATTTAATTTCTGGTGATGCTATTGCAGTTATTGGATGGTCGGGCGACTTATTCCAGTTGGCAATTGAAAACAATGGCAAATTTGATTTTGCGATTCCAGAATCTGGCGGAACAATTTCGGGCGATAACTTCATGGTGCCAAGTACTTCAACTAAAGCGGTTGATGCATCTAAGTTAGTTAACTATTACTACGACCCAGAAATTGCTGCCAAAGTTGCGGCTTATGTAAATTACGTATGCCCAGTAGTTGGTGCGCAAGAGGCAATGGCTAAAGTTGATGCTAAATTGCAAAACAGCGAATTTATTTTCCCAACGCAAGCGACCTTAGACCGTTTGAAGATTTTCCGTCCGCTAACAGATGCAGAACAAACCAGTTTTGAAACTGCATTTCAAGCTGCGGCTGGTAACGCATAAGTTCGCGCTTACTGAATTCCTAAGTTCGCGTTTATGGCAAAAGATGCTTCCACCTCGGCACAAGGTGATGTAGTTCTTTCAAACTTAACTAAATCATTTGGTGATTTTGTTGCAGTAGATAATTTAAATTTAACTATTCCGCAAGGAAAATTTTTCGCACTTTTAGGTCCATCAGGTTGTGGCAAAACTACAACACTGCGAATGATCGCGGGGTTAGAAGAGCCGACAAATGGAAAAATTTCAATTGGCAACAAAGATATAACTTACGCCAAACCATATGACCGTCCAGTAAATACCGTTTTTCAAAATTATGCGCTGTTTCCGCATCTAACGATTTATGAAAACATCGCCTTTGGCTTGCGTCGGCGCGGAATTAAAGATGTTGATGCACAAGTTAAAAAAGTTTTGGAATTAGTTGAACTGCCACAACTTGCTGATCGAAAACCAAATCAGTTATCTGGTGGCCAGCAACAACGTATTGCAGTTGCGCGCGCAATTGTTAATCGCCCGGCACTTTTGCTGCTAGATGAACCATTAGGCGCACTTGATCTAAAACTTCGCCGCCAAATGCAGATTGAATTAAAGTGGATTCAAACTGAAATCGGAATAACTTTCGTTCACGTAACTCACGATCAAGAAGAAGCAATGACTATGGCCGACACCATTGCGGTGATGAACAAAGGCAAAATCGAGCAAATGGGTTCACCCGAAGATCTTTATGACTCACCAAAGAGTGCTTATGTCGCTAACTTCTTAGGTCAATCTAATTTAATCGCCGGAGAAGTTGAAGGAAGCGATGGCGACAATGCGGTCGTAACCATAAAAGGTAATAAAGTGGCGATTCCAAAAAATAAAATCAATACCGGCAATAAATCGGTATTAGTCGGGGTGCGGCCAGAGAAATTCCGAATCGCACCGAGTGGCAAAAATGTTTCCGGAAATGTTTTAACGGGCGGCAAAGTTTCTGATGTTTCATACACCGGAGTTTCAACTCAGTATCAAGTGGAAATGCCTTGGGGTCAAGAACTTATGGTGTTTGAACAAAATGATGACAACGAACCAATGCTGCGAAAAGGGGAAGCGGTTACATTGTCATGGGAACCAGTTTTCACATTCGCGTTAGATGGCAGTGAAAATGTAAAGGCTGGAGCATAAAGAGTTGGCAATTTTTAGAACCACCGCCACCAAATTTAAATCACCAGCAAATCGAAAATCACTTTTCCCATATTTGTTATTAGCGCCAGGTTTGCTGTACTTGGCAGTATTTTTCTTAGCTCCAATTGCCACATTGGGGCAGATGTCAACCAAAACTAAAAATGCAGATGGGGTTACT
>CAXBQO010000027.1:0-11362 GCA_963977945.1 uncultured bacterium | reverse complement strand
AAAAAAGTAAAGAGGTGTTTAGGCTTTTTGGTTGGCAAATTCGCCAGTCACCAAAAAGTAAACTCGACGAGCAATAGAAACTGCATGGTCAGCATAACGCTCGTAGTAACGACCAAGTAACGTCATATCAATCGCGGTCTCCACACCATGTGGCCATTTTGGATCTATCAAAGTAGAAATGATTTTGCGATGCAAAATATCCATAGCATCATCATCTTTTTCAATTTCTAATGCTTTTTCAGCGTCGCGATTTTGCAGAATTAACGAGACTTTATCCACGATTTGTCCGCAGACATTTCCCATTTCCTGAATTGTCAATGATAGTTCTGGTGGAACCGCAGAGTTTGGATATCTCATTCTCGCCTGTTTTGCGATGTGGTTTGCTAAATCTCCCATACGTTCTAAATCAGCACTCATTCGAAGTGATGTGACTAAGGTTCGCAAATCTGATGCAACTGGTTGTTGACGTGCCATAAGTCCAATTGTCTTTGCATCCAACTCATGTTGAATATTGTCAATGACATCATCTTCTTGAATTACTTTTTCCGCTACCGCTAAATCTGCTGTTAGTAGCGCAGTACTGGCTTGACTCATGGCAGTTTTAACTAGTTTTGAAAGTTGAACCAGTGTCTGGCCGATTTCAGCAAGATCATCATGGAATTGGTCGCGCATGGTCTAAAGGTAGTGCTACCTTGATTGAATTTCCTAGCATTTTGCGAGTAAACCAGGGGGGAATTGTTAACAATTATCAAATGTAAGGTTAAAACTAAGTATTTTTTCAGGGAGATTAAATATTAGCTGTTTCGATATGAGTCATTATGAGTCATGACTAAACGCCTTCTACGATATGGCTGTGAAGTGGCCCTGGCAAAATCGAGATGTATTTCCAAATTATTCATCTTTACCTTCATCAGGCTTTGAACTCTCCGCTCAAGTTTTCGATTTATTAAATGCGATTGATGCTGAATCTTTAGTAATAGCGCCAAATAGTGATTCAGTAATTTTTTCAACGCCGGGAATTTCGACTTTCAATTTGATTAAAGATTTGCGATTACAAAATAGTGAACTTATGAATTTAGTGCGTGCCGTTAGACGTTCTGGAAATCAACAAGAAGCAACTATGGAACTACCAAGAGGACCAATCGGCGCTGGAACACATGAATTGTTAGTGCGCGCGTTAAAAATTGGCGATGCTGGCTTAGTAGTAATTTTGATTTTTGATGATAGTGAAATGCGCAGGTTAGATGCTATGCGGCGAGACTTCGTAGCAAATATCTCACACGAACTAAAAACTCCAATTGGTGCATTGTCCATTTTGAGTGAGGCTGTACTTGGCGCCAGCGATGACCCAACCGCTATTACTAAATTCGCCGGAAAAATGCAGCGAGAAGCTCAGCGATTAACAGATTTAGTTCAAGAGATAATTGATCTTTCTAGATTGCAAGATGATGACCCACTAAAGAATGGAAAAGAAGTAGATGTTGCAATCTGTGCGCAAGAGGCTATAGATCAATCTAAATTAAAGGCAGAAGCGCGCAAAATAAATTTAGTCTTTGAATCAGTCCTAAACCCGCTAATTATCGGCGATGCAAAACAAATAACAATGGCTATGAACAACTTAATTGAAAATGCGATTAATTACAGCCCGGATTCAACTCGGGTGGCAATTACAATTAAAGTTGTTGATGGATTACTTGAGATTGCAGTTTCAGATCAAGGTATCGGAATTCCACAAAAGGATTTAGAGCGAATATTTGAGCGCTTCTACCGGGTGGATCCGGCTAGATCACGACTCACCGGTGGCACCGGACTTGGCTTATCAATCGTGAAACATATTGTTACAAATCATGGTGGAGATCTTTCCGTTTGGAGCGTTGAAGATGCGGGTAGCACTTTCACAATGCGATTTCCACTTGCACCTAATTACGAGTTTGGAAACGCAATAAATAATAATTCAGATCAAATAGAGGTCATTGAAGGAAAAGCATGACCAAGATATTGGTAGTAGAAGATGAAGCATCTTTTTCAGATGCGCTTGAATATTTATTGAGCAAAGAGGGTTTTGAGGTTTCTGTGGCAGATACTGGAGATAAAGCAATCTCTACCTTCGATAAAGTTGGTGCTGACTTAGTTTTGTTAGATTTAATGTTGCCGGGGGTATCGGGAACTGAAGTTTGTAAACAATTACGCGCTAGATCTAATGTGCCAATAATTATGCTGACTGCAAAAGATACCGAGGTTGATAAAGTTGTTGGTTTAGAACTTGGTGCAGATGATTATGTAACAAAACCATATTCCAAAGCGGAATTAGTAGCCCGAATCAAAGCGGTTTTGCGCCGAAATTCTGAAACGGTAGTCAACAACAATGGAACTCTCACTGCTGGCCCTGTAAGAATTGATGTGGAGCGTCATCAAGTGTCTATAAATGGTGAAAGTACTCCTTTCCCTTTGAAAGAGTTTGAACTTTTAGAATTTTTAGTAAGAAATAACGGCCGTGTTTTAACTCGGGCTCAACTCATTGACCGGGTTTGGGGTAGTGATTATTTTGGTGACACGAAAACTTTAGATGTTCACATAAAAAGATTACGGGCCAAAATTGAAAAAGATCCTGCTAATCCAACTTATATTCAGACGGTACGAGGTTTAGGTTATAAATTTGAAGATTAGTTACGGCGCTTGGTTTAAGTTAGTGGCCAACGGAGTCAATCCAGCATCTGTGTAAATGCCATCTGCGGCAACAACCAAAGCACTTAATTCAATAGCCGCTGCATTTACAAAACCAAATCTGACTCGGATGTGATCTCCAGCAGTAGCCGCGAAATTATTTAAAACTAATCTGGCATTTGCAGATGGACCTTCAAAAATTATTGGTGAGTTTTTTTGTAAAGGATAATCAACTCTCTGCACAAATTGGTCATTGTTACCAATTGTTATAGAAGTTAGTGAATCCGCAGAATCTCCTTGATTTACTAGTGTTCCAACAAGCACAACTGTGGAAGTATCGCGCGCAATCACCACAATATTTCTAAGTTTTATTTCGCCACTTTCACCTTCAACACCATCAGTAACTTGTTTGATTAAACGAGTTGGTGCAGTTTTGCCGGCAGCGCAACCAGATAAAAATCCTGTTGTCAAAACCAAAACCATTAAAGTCGCTAATTTGCTTCTAATTTTGGTGTTTTTTGAAATCATTGAGAAAGGTTATCTGTATTTATATTTTCATTAGAAATTTTTGGCTTTTTTACCGAGGTGAATTGGGTCGCAGAACACTGGTATAATTTTCCCTCTTAATGAAAGGCCATTCCTCAATGACATTCAAAGTTGGCGAAACTGTCGTTTACCCGCATCACGGAGCAGCACAGATCCAAGCAATTGAAAAAAGAGTTATTAAAGGTGAAGAAAAAACTTATCTAGTCTTGAAAGTGGCACAAGGAGATCTCACAGTTCGAGTCCCGGCCGATAATGTTGATTTAGTTGGTGTTCGCGATGTTGTTGATAGCGATGGCTTAGATCGAGTATTTAATGTTTTGCGTCAACCGTATACCGAAGAGCCAACCAACTGGTCGCGCAGATACAAAGCAAATGTTGAAAAACTAGCTTCAGGTGATGTAATCAAAGTTGCCGAGGTCGTTCGCGATTTATATCGCCGTGATCTAGATCGTGGTCTTTCTGCTGGCGAAAAAAGAATGTTGGCGAAAGCAAAACAGATTTTAGTTTCCGAGTTAGCACTCGCTGAGCGCACCGATGAAGATAAAGCCGCCACGATGCTAGACGAGGTTCTTGCTTCTTAATTGAATTAAGAAATCATGAGCAAACTGACAGCGGCAATTGTCGCCGCTGCCGGAGCCGGACATCGGTTCGGCGCTAATTATCCAAAAGCACTAATTAAATTAGTTGATAAAACTTTGGTCGAACATGCGGTGGACTCTTTAAGTTCCGTTGCTGACTTGATAGTTGTGACCGCACCAGCGGGATTTGAAAATCAATTTCAAGAATTATTACAAGATAAAGCGCAAGTAATCACCGGCGGAGTTTTACGCAGCGATAGTGTGCGAATTGCGCTGACAAAAATTCCAGAGCAATATCAAATTATTTTGGTACATGATGCCGCTAGGGCTATTGCGTCAACAGATCTTGCTAAAAAAGTTACCGGCGAAATTGCAGCTGGTGCTGATGCAGTTATTCCAGTACTAGAAGTGGTTGACACCATTAAAGCCATTGATTCTGAAGGTTTTGTGAACCAAACTCTTGATCGAAGCCAACTTAGAACGGTTCAGACACCCCAAGGATTTAAAAGTGAGGTCTTAAGAAAAGCACACGCGAATCAATCTGACGCTACCGATGATGCTGGTTTAGTTGAGCAAATTGGCTTTAAAGTTAAAACAATTGCTGGTGAACAACGGGCTATCAAGATAACTAATCCAAATGATTTACAAACTGCAGCGGCAATGTTGTATCCAAGCGATGGCAGCAAACTAAGAGTTGGAATCGGAACCGACACTCACGCATTCTCAAAAGATAAAAATAGAAAACTTTGGTTAGCCGGTCTGCTTTGGGAAAATGAAGTTGGAGTAGATGGTCACTCTGATGGTGATGTTGCAATTCATGCAATTTGCGATGCGTTATTTAGCGCTGCAAATCTAGGAGATTTAGGTTCAAACTTTGGTGTTGATGATCCTAAGTATGCAAATGCAGCGGGTGAAAAATTACTTACCGAAACATTTACCAAATTAAAAACTGCAAAATTTAAGATAGAAAATGTGTCGGTACAAATTATTGCTAACCGCCCAAAGTTGGCCGCAAGACGACAGGAAGCAATCAAAAAGTTAAGTGATATTTTGGCTGGCGCAGACGTTTCAGTTTCTGCTACTTCAACTGATGGTTTGGGTTTTACCGGTGAAGGTAAGGGAATTTCTGCCATTGCTTCTGCTTTAATCAGTAAGGTCACACCGTGAGTTTAAAAATTTATGACACCGCGACTAGGTCGGTGCGTGAGTTCAAACCAATCACTAAAAATAAAGTGGGAATTTATCTTTGCGGAGCGACAGTTCAAGCATCGCCCCACATCGGACATATTCGCAGCGGGGTTAATTTCGACATTTTGCGGCGTTGGTTAATCGCCAAAGGTTACGAAGTTACTTTTATTAGAAACGTGACTGATATTGACGACAAAATTCTTCACAAAGCGGTGCATGAAGAAATTCCTTGGTGGCAAGTCGCTGCAAATTATGAACGTGAATTCACAAATGCATATCAATCTTTAAATGTTTTACCGCCAACTTATGAACCAAGAGCAACCGGGCATATCACTCAAATGATTGAACTGATGCAAAAGTTGATTGATAATCAGATTGCCTACGCTCCTGGTAATGGCGATGTTTATTTAGAGGTTGGAAAAGTAAAAGAGTATTTAAAACTTTCTAATCAAAAATTATCTGATTTATTGCCTAGTGAAGATTCCGATACTAAATCGAAAAAAGATCCAAAAGATTTTGCGTTGTGGAAAGCAGCTAAGACAGGCGAACCTTCATGGCCAACTCCGTGGGGTCACGGTCGACCTGGATGGCATTTAGAGTGTTCGGCAATGGCTTATGCATATCTTGGTGAAAATTTTGATATTCACGGCGGTGGAATAGATTTAATTTTTCCCCATCATGAGAATGAAATTGCACAATCGAAATCAGCCGGATATGAATTTGCTAATTACTGGATGCACAATGCATGGGTAACAACTGCGGGTGAAAAAATGAGTAAATCCCTAGGGAACTCATTGCTGGTAAAAGAAATATTGAAAAGTGTAAGAGCCATTGAATTGCGTTGGTATTTAGGAAGTGCGCATTACCGGTCAATGTTGGAGTTTTCGCAAGCAGCATTGAAAGAGTCAGCCACCGCTTTTTCTCGTATTGAAGCATTTTTAAAACGAGCCAAGGAACAAGTAGAAAATATTCCCCCAATAATTTCAACCGAATTAACAAATTTAATGGATGAAGACTTAGCAGTGCCTCAATTATTAGCTCAGATCTCAGAGTGGATGAAGCAAGGAAATTCCTCGACCGATAAAAAGGTTATTGCTGAAGCGGCTGGAAAAATTAAAGCGGCGCTTTCGATTCTAGGTTGCGATCCAGATGATTACCAAAATCAAAATAATCTTGGCCAAAACGATGAAACCAAAATGCAGTTAAATAAATTAATTGAATTAGCTTTGAGCCAACGCGCGGCTGCCCGCGAGCGAAAAGATTTCAAAGCAGCAGATGCCATACGAGATGAAATTGCGAAAATGGGTATAAATATTGAGGACACACCAAATGGACCTCGTTGGAATTTATGATGAAAGATCGCAGAAATAGAGATTCCAATAAATCATCTGGAAATGATGATGTCGTAATTGGAAAGAATGCAGTTTTAGAGGCGCTATCAGCCAAAATTCCAGCAAAAGAACTTTATATTCAAAAAGATGGAATTGTTGATGAAAAAGTAAAAGCGGCAATCAACTTAGCAAAAGCACAAGATGTGACAATTAAAGAGTTTCCGCGACGGGGATTAGATGATTTAGCTGGCAGTAAACATCACCAAGGAGTTTTACTTAAGACCAAACCATTTAATTACACACCCATTGATCGAATTTTTAAGATTGCGCAGAAACCGGCATTAATAATTGCAATTGATGGCATTACCGATCCACAAAATTTAGGCGCAATTATCCGTTCCGCAGCAGCGTTTGGTGTCGCAGCGGTAGTGATTCCAGAACGAAGAAATGCAAGTATTGGTGGATCAGTTTGGAAATCTTCTGCTGGTGCTGCCGCTCGAATTCCAATTGCGCAGGTAACTAATTTGGTAAATATTATGAACCAAGCAAAAGAAAATGATTATTTTGTAATTGGTTTAGATGGTGATGGAGAAGCAAATTTTGAAAACTTTAAACTATATGACCAATCTTTGTTTCTAATTGTTGGAAGCGAAGGTAAGGGAATTTCTAGGTTAGTTCGCGAAAAATGTGATCAAATTTTGTCTATTCAAATTACAAATAAAGTGGAATCTTTAAATGCCAGCGTGGCTACCGCAATAGCCCTTCACCAAATTTCTTCGAAAAGATAAATAATGGAATTCACTCGTTTTATTGCCTTAGGTGATTCGATGACCGAAGGAATGATTGATCACGTAGTTGATGGCAAATATCGTGGTTGGGCTGATCGTGTTGCAGATGAATTAGCAAAAAATCAAACTGGATTTACTTATTGTAATTTAGCCATTCGTGGAAAATTGCTTCACCAAGTGGTTGAAGACCAGGTACCAATTGCCAAGAAATTTGTTACCGGGCCGCAAACTTTAATTTCATTTCACGCTGGGGCAAATGATGTGTTGCGGCCAAATTACAAACCGGAAAACTCACTTCCACTTTATGAAAAAGGTGTTCGGGAATTAGTTGAAACTGGCGCTACTGTAATTATTTTTACCGTAATAGATAAAGTTGAAGCCAAAGGTAGGACAGCTGAACTTTGGCACTCTCGTTTTGGTCAATTTAATGAAAACATTAGAAAAGTCGCGGCAAAGTACCAAGTAAAACTTTATGAATCAAAGGGATTTGAATTTTTAGCAGATCGAAGATTTTTAGCATTTGATCGATTGCATATGAATCCAGAGGGGCATCGCCGATTATCACAGGCAGTACTGGAAGGTTTAGGTAAAGATTTCAATCCAGACTGGCGGATTCCATTACCACCGGCTAAAAAGAAATTAGGTTTAATTAAATTTTTAGAGAATTTACTTTGGTTCTTTTCATTTGCACTGCCTTGGATTTGGCGAAGAATAAGAGGTAAGTCTTCTGGCGATGGTCGTTCACCTAAGTTTCCTGAGCCAATTAACTGGCCAGGCGCACAATAATTTGCCATAACTTTCACCGTTAATTCACCGATTACTAGTTGTTAACCTTGATATAGGAAAATATTTACATTATGAATTCCTCCCCACATAAATCTAAGTTTGCGTTAATAGAGGCTAACCCGCGAGAGCACTTAGTAGATCGCGAAATTAGTTGGTTAGCTTTTAATGAACGAGTGCTTCAGTTAGCAGAAGATTCAGATGTACCACTTCTTGAACGTTGTCGTTACTTAGCAATTTTTTCTAGCAACCTTGATGATTTTTTCATGATTCGAGTTGCAACTTTAAAAAGAAAATTGGAATCCGGCATAAGCAAACGTAACTCAGCGGGATTTTCTCCAACTGAGTTAATGAATGAAATTTCTACCCAAACTCAGAAATTGATTGATCGACAAACCAGATTATTCAAGGAAGATTTAATTCCAAAGCTACAGAATAAAGGAATTGAATTTGTATCTTGGAGTGACTTAACTGAAGATGAAATTAGATATGTGACTAAATTATTTAGAGATCGAATTTTTCCAGTACTTACACCGTTAGCGGTAGATCCTGCCCATCCATTTCCTTATATTTCGGGACTTTCATTAAATCTAGCAGTGATTGTTAAACGCCCAGAGAACTCTGAAGAATTATTTGCCCGTGTAAAGGTGCCAGCCTCATTACCCAGGTTTATTGAAACTAAAAGTTCTACTGCAAGTCGCTTTATAGCAATTGAAAAGTTAATCATTGCGAATTTACATGAATTATTTCCCGGTATGAATATTGAGGACTATTACACATTTAGATTGACCAGAAATGCTGACTTAGAACTAGAAGAAGAGGAATCAGAAAATCTTTTGGAATCAATGGAACAAGAGTTGTTGCGCAGAAAATTTGGACCTCCGGTTCGTTTGGAAGTAGATGTAGATATAAAGCCGAATTTGTTGCAACGATTAAAAGTCGAGCTAGAAGTGACAGATGAAGAAATTACTCGCTATCAAGAACCGCTAGATCTAACAGGTTTGAATTTAATTTCAGATTTAGATCGTCCGGAGTTGAAATTTGCTCCATTTCGAAACCAAGTTCCAATTGATTTTCGTGATTTAGAAGATGGTGTGGCTGAAGAGTTTTTTACAGCGATTAAGAGAAGAGAGATTTTGCTTCACCATCCTTATGAATCATTTAGTGCCTCAGTTGTAAAGTTTTTAGAGTACGCCGCATCGGATCCACAAGTGCTGGCAATAAAGCAAACTTTGTATAGAACTTCGGGAGATTCACCAATAGTAAATGCGCTAATAGAAGCTGCTGAAAATGGCAAACAAGTTTTAGCCGTAATTGAAATACGGGCAAGATTTGATGAATTGGCAAATGTTAAATGGGCAAGAAAATTAGAAGAGGCCGGAGTACATGTGGTTTACGGTCTAGTTGGTTTCAAAACTCATTCAAAATTATCTTTAGTTGTTAGAGAAGAACCAACTGGAATTAGACGATATTGTCACGTTGGTACTGGTAACTACAATCCAAAAACTGCCCGCCTTTATGAAGACCTTGGTTTATTTAGTGCTGATCCAGTTTTGGGTGAAGACTTGAATCGATTATTTAATCAACTTTCAGGATTCGCTCCGCAATCAGAATTTAATAGATTAATGGTTGCGCCTAGAGGAATCAGAGCAAAATTGTTGGAGAAAATTGAGCGCGAAATCGATTTTGTAAAAGCGGGTAAAACCGGATTAATTCGCATGAAATTAAATGCAATTTTGGATGAAGAGTTTGTTGAAGCGTTATATAAAGCTTCACAGGCTGGCGTAAAAATAGATTTGATAGTGCGTGGTATTTGTGCAATCAGAGCGCAAGTTCCGGGACTGTCTGAAAATATTCGAGTACGTTCAATTTTAGGTCGGTTTTTAGAACATTCACGGGTCTTTCACTTTCATAACGATGGCAATTCGGAATTTTTCATTGGAAGTGCAGACTTGATGGATAGAAACTTAAACCGGCGAGTTGAAAGCTTGGTACGTATAGAGCAGAAGAATCACAAAGAAATGCTTAATACTTTACTCAATCGATACCTTTCAGAAGAGGTTGCTTGTTGGAAAATGAATCCACAAGGAAAATGGCAACGGGTTTCTAAATTGCCATCCGGTGAACTATTAAATGATATTCAAAATGAAACAATTGAAAGTTATAAAAATATATGAAGAAAAAAAATCCAACAAATATTATTAGAGCTGCGGGAGCAGTGGTCTGGCGCAAGCGAACAAACGGAATAGTTGAAATAGCTCTAGTGCATCGACCTAAATATGATGATTGGTCATTGCCGAAGGGCAAAGTTGAACCAGACGAAAGCGCCATCGCAGCCGGCTATAGGGAAGTATTGGAAGAAACTAATTTAGAAACACAATTTGGACCGTTCTTGGATTCAGTTAGTTATTTTTCCCCTGATGGTGAAAAGCAAGTTGATTATTGGGCGGCAAAATATATTGGCGACGAATTGCCATTTGTTCCTAATCAAGAAGTGGATCAGATGAAATGGTTGGAATTGCCAGCCGCTACAGATGAACTAACTCATGAAACAGATCAACAGGTGATTGGAAAATTTCTTGAATCTACTTTTGATAGCACGCCATTAATTTTGCTTCGCCATGCCAAAGCGGTTTCAAGAGATGAGTGGCGAAAAGATGACTCTGATCGCCCACTTGATGACTTGGGAAGAACTCAAGCAAATAGATTAATTTCGACACTTCAAGTTTTTAATATTTCCCAAATTCATACATCCGATGCCGTTAGATGTTTTGACACGATTTATCCTTTTGCAAAATCTAGAAAATATGAGGTTAAAACTACGAAGAAACTTAGCGAAGATGCTTTTTACAAGGATAAAGACAAATCAATTGAGTATGTCCATGATCTATTAAAGGAAGAAAATTCGATTCTAGTGTGCAGTCATAATCCAATAATTCCCCGAATAGTTGAGAAATTAGTGAAAAAGTCAGATTTAGATCTTGATGTTGAAAAACTACAACCAGGAGATGCTTGGGTAATTCACCATGCTAAAAAAACCGTATTGCAAATAGATAAGTTAGCCGTTCCGCTGGTTTAAACCTCCATCCAATCCAGCCACTTAAGCACAATTCCCTCGCGCAATGCCCAGGGGCAAATTTCTAATTCATTAATGTCTAAATTTCTCATCACACTTTCAGCTACAAAAGCTCCGGCGACAATCTGTGATGCCCGATTTTCAGAGACACCTGGCAATTTACCTCGAGCCGAAAGTGACATTTCAGATAGTCGTGTTGCAACTTTTCGGATGGAATCAATTTTTATATTTTTACCATTACCAGTTTCCCAGTCGCCACAAAGGCGAGCCAGAGTTCGTAAAGTTTTTGAGGTTGCGATTGCTCGATCTTTATCTTGATGCTGCACTAATTTTTGCAATACCTCTTCCAATTTCGATTCAATGTGAGTCCGTAATTGTTTTATAGATTTTTCTGTAAACGGATCACCT
>CAXBQO010000026.1:0-12427 GCA_963977945.1 uncultured bacterium | reverse complement strand
TTTAAATGCTTCTTCAATTGTACGTAATTCAACTTGTTTAATAGTGACCGCTTCGGCATTAATTGCTACTACACATGGGGCGTCACTAAAATTCCGCGGTTTGCAAACCAGTTAACGATTTCTAAATCTTTTGATAACTCAGCAGATGTATGTCGGCACCATATATAGATTGCGGCTTTACTGTGTTCAATAATGAAGCCAGCTTTGGTTAAAGCTTGCCATAACAAATCTCTTCGCGCTTCATATTTTTGGGCTTGTAATTTCACATGTTCAAAATTAGAAAGTGCAGCCACCATCGCACTTTGCACCATTGTTGGCACCATCATTCCAGCATGTTTTCTCACCTGTCTGATTTCAGAGATTAATTTCACATCACCAACAATAAATGCTGCCCGGTAGCCAGCCATATTAGAAGATTTAGATAATGAGTGAACCGCAATAATATTTTTATTATCCCCATTTGCTAATTTCAATATCGAATCTTCACCACCAAAATGTAAATAGCACTCATCACTTGCTAAGACAGAATTATTTGCTCTGGCCCATTTGATTGAATCTATTAATTTTGATTTGGCAATTACTTCACCGGTTGGATTGGCGGGAGAATTTAGCCAAACCAAATCTGCGCTTGGCCAAGAACTGGTATCAGTGTCGACAGCAATTGCCTCTGCGCCGGCGATCCTGGCTCCGACTTCATACGTTGGATAAGAAATTTTTGGATATAAAACTTTTTTACTGTTAAGCACAGTTGGTAGCCAAGCGATGAACTCTTTTGATCCGATAATTGGCAAAACATCAAACTCACCTTTTACACCAAGAATATTTTCGGAAAAATTCCTTAGTGATGAAATTAATTGCGCACTGCCAGCAGTAAGTGGATAACCAGGAGCGTTAGAACTTTTTGCTACCGCTGCTTGAATAAAATCTGGCGTCGCATCAACTGGTGTGCCTTGAGATAAATCAACAAATTCAAATTTAGTTGACTGGGCAATTTTTGAATATGGTTTTAATTCATCCCACGGAAAATCCGGCAGAGATTTAGATTTGCTAAATTGCAAATTGCTACTCACTTAAATCAATCAGCTTTTTGTGGAGGTAACGCCTTTACCGCTTCATGATCTTTACCGGTTGGACCCATTTTGGCAGCTCCGCCAGGAGATCCAATTTCAACAAAAAACTTAGAGTTGATCTCGCCAAATTCCTTCCATTGGCTTGGCACATCATCTTCGTAATAGATGGCATCTACTGGACAAACTGGCTCGCACGCACCGCAATCGACGCATTCATCCGGTTGGATGTAAAGCATTCGATTACCTTCATAAATACAATCAACTGGACATTCCTCGATACAGGATTTGTCCTTCACATCTACGCATGGCTCTGCAATTATGTAAGTCATAACCTAAGAATATCGGTAAGAATAGAGCCTATGCCTTTCAAACTACCCTCACAGCAAGAGGTAGGTCAGCGGGTAAGTATTCGGTTAGTGGAAAAAACCGGTGGATTTAGGGATTTATTAGGGGTTTTAGAAACCATCACATCTGTAAAAAAACATAATGGACAGATAATTGAGTTTGATCCAGCGCAAATATTTGTCTGGAAAGTTGTACCTGCCAAAACTAACAAGAATTTAAAGAATTCAAATACCACCGGCAATGAAAACCTTACAAATGTTTCAGTCTTTGATACTAAAAGTCGAACAAATGCTCCGATAAAACTAAGTAATCAAAATGCGGTTCGAATTTATGCCTGCGGACCAACGGTTTATCGCGATGCCCACGTTGGAAATATGCGTACCTTTTTATTAACCGATTTGATTGTACGAACGCTTAATTACTTTGGTTATGAAACTCAAACTATTCAAAACATTACCGATGTCGGACATATGAGTGAAAACTTTGAGGACAAGATGTTGGCTCAAGCAAAATTAGAAGCGAGATCAGCTTTTGATATCGCCCGAGATTACGAAGCCAAGTTTCATCAAGATTTGGCTCATTTAAATATTAAACCTGCCGATACTTATCCAAGGGCAAGTGAGACCATAGATTTGATGTTCAAATTAATTACCGATCTAATAAATAATAATCATGCATATGTAGGTGCAGATAGCACCGTCTATTTTGATGCTAAATCTTTTGCTGGCTACGGTGCAATTTCTGGTAATCGATTAGATTCTCTTAAGCCTGGCCATCGATTTGAATACACCGAAGATGGAAACAAAAGATTTCATGCCGATTGGGCGCTTTGGAAAGTAGCCCCTGAAAGAACTGAAATGGTTTGGGAATCTCCTTGGGGAGTTGGATTTCCCGGTTGGCATATTGAATGTTCGGCAATGAGCCTGCATTACTTAGATGGATTTGTAGATCTTCACGTTGGTGGAATCGATTTGCGATTTCCACATCATGAAAATGAAAGAGCGCAATCAAATTGTGGAATTAATGGCGGCGTCGCAAATAACACAAATGAAGCGGTGGATATTTGGTTACATGGCGAGCATTTATTGTTTGAAGGTCGCAAAATGGCAAAGAGCAGTGGCAATGTAGTTTTGGTGCAAGATTTAATTGAACGAAAATTAGATCCGTTGAGTTTGCGGTTATGTTTTTTAGAAAATCGTTATCGCAGTCAGATGGATTTAAGTTGGTCGTCGCTTTCTGCGGCAAATCAAACTCTCACCAGATGGCGAAAAAAATATCAGGATTGGAAAAAGGATTCATCTTCGCCAAATCAAACTCAAATCAATAGCGTGCTAGAAAAAATTAGTCAGGATTTTGCAAATGATTTAGATACACCCAGAGCTTTGCAGGTGATTAGAAAAATGGAGAAAGATTCTGGATTAACAGACTCTGAAAAGATGAAAATATTTGAGATGAGCGATCAATTATTTGGGTTAGATTTAACTCGCAGCATTGATGAAACTGATTTACTTAGCGAATTATCCGAACTTCAAAAATCTCTGTTAGCGCAGCGGGTAACGGCCAGAAGCAAAGGGGATTTCAAAGCTAGCGATCGGTTGCGCGATGAACTACTTGCAGTTGGTCTTCAGGTGCAAGACACCAAAGACGGGCAAAGCTGGAGTTTTAAAAACTAATTAGATTTTCTAAAAATTGAAATTACCGCAATTAAAAAACCAAATATTAAAAATAGATTGCCGTAAGTATTTGAATAAATCAACAACTCTTCTCCTTGCCCGATTGTTCCGGCTCTAATCACCACGAAGTTCCAAGATAAAACCGCAATTAACTGGTATCGCCGCCAAAATAAAGTGGTTCGAACAAATTCAAAACCTAAATAGGTAAGAATCAAACCTAAAATTAATCCAAATGGTTTCCAAGAGTTGTGAAGTAAAACTCCGGCCACACCTATAAGTGCGCCTTGCAGAATTGCTTTAAAAATTCGCATCAGTTTGTGCCAGAAAACAAATCGGTTTCTCGCCCAGCAAAATCAAATGGTGGCGTCTTATTTCCGCGCACCAACGTGTAATACTCATCGGCAAATACCGACATTCCTAAATTATTGGAGAGTGCGAAAAATGGACCATCTAGCGAGATTTGAGTGGCGTGGGCTGCCATCGCCGCCATTTTTTTATCAACAAATTCTGGTGCGCTGACTAATGCGCTGACAAACTCATCTGACTTTGCAAATGGCAGATCATCGACATTGTCGGTACCAAAGAAATCACTGCCAATTTCCTTCATTTTTTCAATTCCTTGAGCAATCACCGACTTTGGCATGATGTTCCAATAAATTTTTTGAATTGACCAGCCGGCTGAGTCGGCTAATTCTGCCGCTTTCATCGCAACTTGATGTGCCTTGATGTGGTCAGGATGACCGTATCCGCCAAATTCATCATAAGTAATCATGACTTGGGGTTTGATTTCTAAAATTATTTTAACTAAATGTTGCGCCGCAGTATTTAAATCTGCATTCCAAAAAACATCTAGCCGTTTGTTTTGTTCACTTCCCATCATTCCGCTATCGCGCCAAGCAATTTCTGGTTCACCTAAAAATCTATGATCGCTAACTCCTAATTTTTGCATCGCATTTCTTAATTCTTTAATGCGTTCATTTCCCAATTGATCGGTTTGATTACTAGCAAGATGAGTTAATTCTGGAACTAAAACTTCACCTTCTTCACCACGAGTGCAGGTAACAAGAGTTACGTGAATTCCATCTGCAACATATTTAGCCATAGTGGCGCCGTTATTTATAGTCTCATCATCTGGATGAGCATGAACTAATAGCAATCTTTTGGTGGAGTTAGAAGTAGGCATATTTGATAAATATAAACCATTTAATTGCCGTTGCTATTAAGGGCTAGACTTATTTAAATGAACAAGGAATTTAAAGATTCCCGTGAAACAGTTGAATCTGACAAAGTCGCCAGACTCCCACGTGATGAACGTCGGGCGCAATTACTCACCGCCGCGCTAGAGGTGTTCACATCGGTTGGATATCACGCCGCCGCTATGGATGAAATTGCCGACCGAGCAAATGTAAGTAAACCGGTGCTGTACCAACATTTTCCATCAAAGTTACATTTGTATTTAGCGGTATTAGATATTCATATCGATTCGTTAGTTTTTGCAATTCAAAAAGCAATCGCCTCTACTCAACAAAATAGTGATCGAGTTAAAGCTACAGTTGAAGCGTATTTTGGTTTCATTGAAAGCGAGGGTGAAGCATTTAGATTGTTATTTGAAGGCGATATGAATCAAGAGCCACAAGTTCGCGAACGTTTAAATCGAATGACTTATGACTGTGCCGCGGCAATCAGTGCGGTAATCTCATTAGATACTGGATTATCAAAAAATGACTCAATGTTGTTAGCGGTTGGAATCATTGGAAATGTGCAGAGTGCGGCCAGACATTGGTTAGAACGTGATGGCAAGATTGATCACAAAAGCGCAAACGAACTCATGATGAATCTAATTTGGCGCGGAATCTCTGGCTTTCCAAAATCTGCCAAGTAGCAATTTTAAAAATCAAAATTGGAAAATATCTAACAATTTACCTAAACTAAATACATGGCTACAAAATCAAAAAGTTCTAAAACCGAAGTTCGTATTGGAATTTCAGATTCCAATCAAGAGTTAAATATTGAATGTGCGGCATCTCAAGATGAAGTTGTTAAATTGGTTAGCTCGGCTTTAAATTCAAATCAAACTTTGAATCTGGTTGATACAAAAGGGCGGCAAATATTGATTGCGCCAAGCAAAGTTTCGTTTGTAGAAGTTGGACAATCCTCAGAGCGAAAAGTTGGTTTCGCGGCCGAATAAATCGGCTAATAAAAAATAGGTAAGTTCTCGGTACTCACTGCCTAACTTAGAACTCTTATTTAAAGTAATTGCATGTTGAAGCTTTATTGATGCCATTGCAAAATCTTGCGGTGCAGCTAGTGTGATTGCAGTTTCAAAATGAGAATAATCTTCATAAAGCCGGTCTAGGTAAGCGCTACCTAATTCACTTTCATTCCAATTTAATTTTAGAATTTTAATTGTCGAAGTTTTAGCTTTACTTTGAAAATCTGCCAATAATTGAACTCCCCTAGCAGAATTAATTGAACCATCGCAGGGTGCGATCAATAAATCGGCAACCTGCACTAATTTTTCATAATTTGAAGTGAAATTTGATGGGGTATCAAAAATAACTATGTCGTATTGATTTGCCTTTAAATTAAATAAGTCGGCGCTTAAAACATTATTTGTATTTGCGCATCTAACGGCGCCTGCCAACAAATCAAATCGCTCACCGGTTCTGATTGTGGCTAAATCAATGCTGACCGTTTTATTTACTATCTCCAAAATTGTGGCGCGTGGATTTTCTATCCCTAAATTGCTAGTGAGGCTGGCTTTTGGATCAGCATCTACCAACAAAACATTTCGACCATACTCAGCCGCGGCAACTGCAATTGCATGCGCGGTAGTGGTTTTAGCAGTTCCGCCAACAGGATTTGCAACCGTAATTATTTTCATTGCTGCCTTGATTTGGCAGAACTTTTTTGCTTTTCAGCCGCCACAAGTTGGGGAGGTTTTCTAAAAAAATCCGGCAGCACAAATAGAGAGGTGCGCAAAGTCTTTAAGGAAATATCAGTAACTAAATCTTGGCCAGGCAACATCGGCCAGTTATAAAGTTTTCTGGCCCATTTAGGCAAACTAGCTGCGGCGAGGGTCGCAATTGCACCCCAAGTTGGCGCTGCTGGTGTTGCTAATCGAATAAAGGTTGGCATTGGTGGAATCGCAATAAATAACGCAGCTCGTTTTGCATCATCGCTGGCACTTAATTCTGGTTTTATTTTTTCAAAATACTCTTTTAATTGCGAAAATGAATTAGGAGTATCAGCGGCAGGTACACCAACTAATTCGGCAAATTTAACCATTTCATAAATATATTTATCTCGTTCAGTATTGGAGATCTTAAAACCAGATCTAATTGCGACATCTAAAAATGCATCCACCATCGCCATATGCACCCAAAGTAAAAGTTTTGGATCATCTAATTTCAGTTTTGTGTGAACCATCCGAACTCTGGCGGCTAATTTATCTGCCTCAGAAATCGGAGAGTATGTAAGCGTGCCAACATAATCTCCGGTGCGTTGCAATCTGCCCCAAGCATCTTCGCGAAAATTTGAATGTGCCGCGACTCCAGCCATTGCTTCAGGATGTAGCGCTTGCTGCAAAAGTGCGCGTAAACCACCAACCAACATTGCTGGATCAGCATGAAGTCGGTAGACCACACTTTGCTTACCAAAATAACTATCGCTCATTTGCCTACTTTATTTCTTGCTTTATCGCTATTTTTATTTCTGAATAACTCTGCGAGCATCTGCTCGGGCTTCAAGTCGCAACCATTCTTCCGGTGCAGTCACAAACTCGGCGAGTTTATTTAATTTACCGTTTCCATGGTAATCACTTGATCCAGTTACTGCGAGTTGATTTTTTCGAGCAAATTCAATCAATTGTTCTTGTTCGGCTTGGTTATTGTCTCGGTGATAAACCTCAATCCCATCTAAACCTGCTTCTACTAATTGTTTAAAATCAAAGGGATCAATAACTTGTCCGCGCCGGTCAGCGAGTGGATGAGCAATGACTGCAACACCGCCAGCAGCTTTAATCATTGAAACCGCTTCTACCGGAGTTGGTGAATAGTGTGAAACATAATATTTAGATTTATTGTGCAAGATTTGAGCAAAAACATCATCTCGGGATGAGAAATATCCTTTTTTAACTAAAGCATCGGCTAAATGTGGCCGGCCTAAAGTGGCACCATCGGCTAGTTGTTCTAATACATCTGACATTTCAATTTTAATTCCAGCGCCACGTAATCTGGCCAAAATTTTTTCCATTCGGCCAATGCGATTTTCCCTGGTGTTTGCCATCGCATTTTGCAACTGAATATTTTCTAAATCAAATAACAATCCAAGAATATGAACGCTGGTGCCATGTTCGGTTTGGCAGGATATTTCTGCGCCCGGAACTAATTTGATATTTGATGATTGCGATTTTATTTTGGTGATTGCTTCAGCGATGCCAGCGGTTGAATCGTGATCGGTGATAGCAATTATTTCTAAACCAGCATCAATTGCTTTTTGAATTAACTCACTAGGCGAATCGGTGCCGTCGCTGATATTGGTATGAGTATGAAGATCAATCACTAGTTAAATTTACTCAGGTTCGCTGCGAACTGACCACAAATAATGCGCAGCCAAAGATCAGGCCAACCAATCCCGGAATTATTCCGACCGGCGGTCGTTGATCAAGCCAAAAGAAAGCCAATATCGCGCTGACTGGCACTTCAAAAAAAACTACCAATGAAACTACGGCGGGCGAAACTCGTTTTAACGATAAGTTAAACATGGTGTGTCCCATAATTTGAGCGCCCAAAATTAATAACGCAAGAAGTAACCATTCGCCGCTAGCAAAACCTAAAAGTTTTGAACCACTTAAAGTTGCAATAACTAAAACGGTTATTGCGCAAAAGAAATAACAAACAGAAGTAAAAGTTGAAGTAGATAAATCTCGTTGCACTTTTGCACCAACCATCATGTAAAGCGCAGCCAATGCCGCACCAACTAATGCGTACATATCGCCTTTAAAGGTGTTAAACGAAATACTTAAATCAACACCGGTAATTAGCAATACCGATAAAAATGCGATGATCATTCCCGACCAAGATTTTCGGGAAATAAATCCACCACTGGCTCGCACAAACAATGCGGTAAAGATTGGTTGCATTGCGGTGATTGCGGTACCACTAGCCACCGAAGTTAATCGCATGGCTTGAAAGAATCCGATGAAGTGAAATCCCAGCAGCACGCCCGCCAACATCGACCACTTAATTGCGCTTTTCTGAGCGCGGCTGCGCCATTCTCGACGATAGAGTGCAAATGGCGCCATGATGATTGCGCCAATTAGATTGCGCCAGAAAATTAGGGTCGGTACTGGCATCAAACTCTTTGCGATTATGGGTCCAGATGAACCGATTCCAATGATTCCTGATATTAAAAATGGAATATCGCGACCAGATGGCATACGAATCTGCATAGATTCTGATGATTTTGATCGATCCATAAATAAAAGATACCTGAGCAGCTATAAGTTCAGGTTAAACTTAGACCCTAAAAATCAATAAGTGATTTTTCTAAGATTAATAATTGAATTCAATAAAAAACTAGATTTTGATTGGAATTAATGGACGGGGCTTGTCATGATCCAAAGTGGATTAAATCGCGTATTTATCGCCCGTCTTGCTGGCACACCAGTATTTGACCCAAACGGCGATCAAGTTGGAAAAGTAAGAGATGTAGTTGTAACGCTGCGCTCAAACAATCAACCACCGCGCGTGCTTGGTTTAGCAGTTGAAGTTCCACCACGTCGTCGCATATTTGTTCCAATTACTCGCGTTACTGCGATTGATAATGGCACCGTTGTAATAACTGGCCTGCTAAATATGCGCAGATTTGAACAGCGCTCTACCGAAACTTTGGTGATTGCTGAAATTCTAGATAAAAGTGTAAAAATTGTAGAAGCTGATCAAATATTTACCGCCAACGAAAAAGTTGTCATTGAAGATGTGGCGATGGAAATAACTAAAACTGGCGACTGGTTTTTAGAACGAGTGCATGTGATGAAACGTGGCACTGGATTTCGCCGACGTGGCGCATCTGCCACAGTTTTGTGGAGTGATATCACCGGAATAAATGTGGCAGAAGGTAATCAAGGCACTTCAAATTTATTGTCCACTTTTACAAATTTAAAAGCGGCAGATTTAGCGCAAGCACTGCACTCATTAACATTAAAGCGTCGCGCTGAAGTTGCACGCGCATTAGATGATGAGCGATTAGCCGATGTATTACAAGAAATGGATGAAAACGATCGCGTTGAACTATTAACCGAACTAGATCGCGAACGTGCAGCCGATGTCATTGGTGAAATGGAACCAGATGATGCCGCCGACTTATTGCGTGAAGTTGGTAAAGATAAAGCAAAGGCATTACTTGATTTGATGGAACCAGAAGATGCTGAAGATGTACAACGACTTATGAAGTATGAAGATTATTCCGCTGGCGGAATGATGACTACCGAACCAATTGTGTTGTCAGCAGATTCAACTGTGGCAGAGGCATTGGCATTTATTAGACAGGCAGAAATTGCTCCCGGTTTGGCTTCACAGGTTTATGTTTGTCGCCAACCACTTGAAACACCGACTGGAAAATTTGTAGGAGTCGTACATTTCCAAAAATTATTGCGTGAACCACCTGCAACTTTGCTTGGCCAAATAGTTGATAAAGAGAGTGCAACATTGCAACCAGATGCAGATATCAACACCGTTTCTTCAATGCTGGCTAGTTACAACTTGCTTTCCATGCCGGTGATTGATGAAAACGATCGCTTAATCGGAGTAGTTACTGTCGATGACGTACTAGATCACTTATTGCCAGAGAACTGGCGACATAAAGATGACATGCGGGTGCGGTAATGAATAAAAAAATAAATCGCAATTCACTTGAAGTTCCGCGCGAAGCAAGACGTTCTCTAAAACCTAGTTACGATCCAGAAGCATTTGGTCGTTGGTCCGAGAGATTTGCCAGGTTTTTAGGAACCGCCAGATTCCTCGTATATATGACGGTATTTGTTCTCAGTTGGGTTTTGTGGAACACCATTGCCCCAAACCATTTGAGATTTGATGAGTACCCATTTATCTTCTTAACTCTTTTGCTTTCATTACAAGCTTCATACGCTGCGCCATTAATTTTGCTAGCTCAAAATAGACAAGCAGATCGTGATCGCATTGAAGCAAGTGCTGACCGTGATCGCGATGAACGCAATTTGGCAGATACTGAGTATCTAGCGCGAGAACTTGCCAGTTTACGAAAGACTTTGGGCGAAGTTGCGACTCGAGAATTTATTAAAGATGAATTAGATGAACTGAAAGAAAAACTTAAACGTAAATCAGGTGGCAAGTCCTAATCTAACTCCCACCAAAGATTTTGGGCGCAGCGAAATTTTTTCTAGGATTGATTTAAATATTTGATCAATCTTTTCATTTGCCAAAACTATTGGTGCGCCTTGATCGCCACCGGTTCGCAAATCAACGGTAAATGGAATCTTTGCAATTAGCGGCACATCAGCACCAACTAAATCACTTAATCTTTTAGCGGTTTCAGCACCACCACCGGTTCCAAAAAGCGAAATAGATTCACCACAATTTGGGCAAGGGGTATCAGACATATTTTCAACCACGCCAAGAATGTGTTGCTTGATTTGATGCGCCACTCGACCGGCACGTTCGGCAACTTCGGCGGCGGCAATTTGTGGAGTTGTCACAACCAAAATTTCACTTGCCGGAATTAATTGGCCTAGTGAAATCGCAATATCACCGGTGCCAGGTGGTAAATCAATTAACAAAATATCTAAGTCACCCCAATAAGCATCGCTTAATAATTGTTCTAGCACTCGATGTAAAAGTGGTCCGCGATATGCAACTGGATCGCTGCGTTCTGGTTTAAACATCTCCATCGAAACAACTTTGACGCCATAATTTTCAACTGGAATAAAAGTTTGATCAATTGCAGTTGGCCGTTGATTTAAAACTCCCATAAGTCTTGGAATCGAATGGCCGTAAACATCGGCATCTAATATGCCAACTTTAAATCCAGCTTTTGCTGCACTAACCGCTAAATTTGCAGTGATCGAAGATTTTCCAACTCCACCTTTTCCAGATGCGATTCCGATTACTCGAGTTAGTGAATCAGGTTGGGCAAACGGAATGAATTTATCTTTGCCACCTCTAATTATGCGTTTTACATTGTCGCGTTGCTCTTGATTCATCACGCCAAATTCGATTACTAATTGCCCGGTAATCAGATTCTTTAAAGCAGTTTCTACATCGGTGCGAATTTTGTCTTTTAGTGGACAGCCAGAGATAGTTAACAAAATCTTTAAAGTTATTTTTTTATTATCGATATCAATTGATTCCACCATGCCCAGATCAGTGATCGGCCGGCGAAGTTCTGGATCAATTACTTTAGATAACGCCGTAGTAATTTCGGCTTTTAAATTCGCATTCATAAAGTTAGAGAATATCTGGGTCAATTCGGGCTTTAGATTTATCTTCAGCCTCGATTGCAGCCATCGAATCAATAATATGTTTTTTCACAAATCGCTTTGGATTTAAATCTTCAACCTGAAGATCTTCATATCCTGGCCCAAGATTTTGCTTGAGCTCATTGGTCGTATTTTGGGCAAATTTTTTAAGTCGCAACAATATTCGCGCAGAATCTTGTGCCACTTTAGGTAATCGATCTGGGCCGACCAAAACCAGGCCAAGAAAAGCTAGAAATAAAAACTCGCCTCCGCCGATGTTAAACATATGAGATTATTTTAGTTACTGCTTCTTTGAAGCAGCCAAAGTTAATGTAACTTGTCTGGTAATTGAATTACGTACATATTTAATTGTGACTTTATCGCCCACGTTATGTTTGCGAATTGCAACAATTAATTCATCACTCGAAGTTATTACCTCGTTATCTACCGCAATAATTACATCGCCGGGTTTTAAGCCAGCTTTTTCTGCTGGGCCGCCTGGCAAGATTGCATTTGCTTGATTAGAAACAAGTGCGCCATCTCCGGAATATCTAGAATCAATTGAAACGCCAAGAATTGGATATGTGGCAAAACCATTTTTAATTAATTGATCCGCAGTTTTTCTGGCTTGATTAATTGGAATCGCAAAACCTAATCCGATTGAGCCAGATTGTCCGCCAAATGCTGAACCAAGTGAAGCGATAGCGGAGTTAACTCCGATTACCGCGCCAGTGGCATCAACTAGTGGGCCGCCAGAATTTCCAGGATTAATTGCGGCATCAGTTTGCAGAGCGCTAATAAATGAACTTTCACCAGAACCATTTCCGGCAGTCACGGGGCGATTT
>CAXBQO010000025.1:0-12993 GCA_963977945.1 uncultured bacterium | reverse complement strand
TAGTAAGTAGCGCGACCACCAGAGATATCAAAAGTAAATCCAGTCGTAAATGAACAAGCCTTAGATGCCATAAAGGCAATAATTTCTGCCACCTCATTTGGCTCGCCCAGTCTTCCCATTGGAATTCGCGAAATCATATATTTCAACATTTCTTCTGATGTATTTTCATTTATAGGTGTGGCAATCACCGCTGGTGCCAATGCGTTTACTGTGATGCCATTTTGTGCATTCTCTTTTGCGACTCCCTTAACAAATCCAATCAAGCCAGATTTTGAAGTGTTGTAAGGAGCCATCTTTGGGTTTCCCTCTTTACCAGCGATAGATGTAACTTGAACTATTCGCCCATATTTTTGAGCTTTCATTGTTGGCAATACCGCTTGGGTTAACCAAATTGCACCAAACAAATTTATAGAGAGAACCTTTTCGTAATCTGGCCACTTAATATCCTCAACAAAATCTGTAGTTGGACCAGCTAATCCAGCGCAGTTAATTAATGCATCGATCTGGCCATTTTCTTTTTTAATTTCCGCAATGATTTTAAAAACTTGTTCCTGATTTGAAATGTCTAAAACTTTTGCAGTTGCTTTACCGGCGTTAGATTTAATCTTTGAGACTACTTCTTGCAATCCAACTTGATTTAAATCTAAACAAATTACATTTGCGCCACGTTTTGCAATCAGCTCTGCGCTCGCTCGACCAATTCCACTTGCAGCACCGGTCACAATCACAATTTGACCAGCAAAACTACTTTGCTCGTATGCGGAATTATTCATAATCACCTACTTTACGTTAAGCCAGCAATTTTCGAAAAAATTAATGAAAAAATCTCTAGTAACCTTTCACCATGGCAAGTTGGTTAAGTTCGCGCGATCCTAAAGGCCCAATGAAACGGGCAATATCGATATTAAATAGACTCAATATTCAATTTCAAGATGCAGATGGATTACCGGAATCAAAAAAACGATTTAAAGATGGGGCGCGCTGGAAATTTGAGATTCCATCGGTTGAAGGTCCAGCAGCATTTAACGTAGTTTTGGATGAAGCTAAAAAACGAAAATTAATTGTCCATCGAATTTCGCAAGGATCAGGAATATTTTTACAGACCGATGATGAAATTAAACAAATGGTTGCAATGGGCAAAAAAAATAAGATTGAAGTGTGCTTATTTGTTGGTCCTAGAGCTTCGTGGGACATTGGTAAACAAGTAAGTGCTACCGCTGGAGTTGTTGCCAACCCATCATTGCGGGGAACAGATCAACTTCGCTACGCATTAGAAGATGTAATTCACGCCGCCGAACTTGGATTACGTTCGGTGTTGGTAGGAGATGTTGGTTTACTTAAAGTTTTAGGACAGGCTCGAAGCAAAGGTGATCTTCCAAAAGATTTCATTTTAAAAACATCTGTGGCACTTACTTGTAACAACGCCGCCACCGCTCAACTTTTTGCTGAACTGGGAGCATCGACTTTAAATCTTTCCACCGATTTATCGCTACAACAGATTGCTGCGATCAGATCGCAAGTAGATGTTCCACTTGATGTTTACTGCGAAGCGCCAGATGATTTTGGTGGCGCAGTTAGACATTACGAAGTTCCAGATTTGGTTCGAGTTGCGGCGCCGGTTTATTTAAAGTTCACAGTGCGAAACTCCCCTGGTTTGTACCCGTCAGGCGCACATATTCAAGGATTAGTTGAATCTACCGCTAGAGAAAGAGTTCGTCGTGCTGCGTTAGCTAAAGGAATTCTTGATCGATACGGATTAAAGAACTAACTTTTCATGGCACGAGTTTTAATATTTGGTAGCACTGGCGCGCTGGGCAAAGCAATTTCGGAAAAGTTTCAATCTAAAAATTATGAAATTACTTATGCCGTACGCAAACCTATTTCTGATTCAAATCATTTTATTTTGCCCATAAAAGCAAAATCTGAAAAAGATTTACCAAAACAACTTCAAGGTATTGAATTTGACGCAGTTATTTTTGCTCAAGGTCTTAATACAAATGACTCTGGAATAAATTATCAAGATGAGAAATTACAGGAATTATTTGATATAAATGTGGCTTTTATTTTGCAAAATATTCGCTCACTTTTGAAATTTAATTTAATAAAGGAACGTGGCAAAGTTGTAATCATCTCCTCATTTTGGGAAGTTTTGACTAGGCAAGAAAAAATGTCTTATACGGTCACAAAGGCAGCAGTCGGTGGTTTGGTTAGATCTTTAGCAGTCGACTTAGGAAAAGCAAAAGGAATTTTGGTAAATGGAATTTTGCCTGGAGTAGTCGAAACTCCAATGGCACGTGGCTTACTAACTGAAACACAAATAAATAGCATCCAAAATCAAACTCCTGGCAATGTGCTTGTTCAACCAACCGATGTCGCAAATTCCATATATTTACTAGCTTGCGAAGAAAATACTGCAATTTCTGGTCAAAGCGTTTTGGTTGATTACGGTTTCTCAATCTCACGCGTGCTTTAAATCTAAAAAATTCGCGGTGATTCATTGAGCGTTCAATTACTAGATGAACATACGGTTATTCCATATCTAATTGAAAAAAAAGTAATCAAAGAAAATGAAAATCCACTTGTTGAAGTTTTGACCGGTGGCGTATCAAATGTAGTTCTTGCAGTAACCACAAATACCCAAAAATTAGTTCTCAAACAAGCGTTAGCCGAGTTAAAGGTTGCTGAAAAATGGCAGGCAGACCAACGCCGAGCAATAACTGAAGCTAAAGCATTGCAGTTATTTCACTCGATCACTCCTGCGCAAGTTCCTAATTTAGTTTTTCTCGATGAGGAAAGATTTATTTTGGTGCTAGAGCGAGTGACTATTGGTAGCACAGTTTGGAAAACTGATTTATTAGCAGGGGTGATAAATCCAGATATCGCTACTCAATTAGGAAAAACATTACGAATTTGGCACGACTATGGCCGAGCTAATTTAAGAAATTTAGAATTGTTTGCCGAAGATGAATTATTTGAACAATTGCGAATCGACCCGTTCTATCGCTTTGTCGCCGCAAAAAATAACTCATTATTAGGACAAATTAATGATTTAATTTCAGACCTGCAAACAAACAAGACATCAATTGTGCATGGTGATTTTTCTCCAAAAAACTTTATGGTCACACCTACAAATCAGATATATGTTTTAGATTTTGAAGTTACACATATTGGAAATCCAGTATTTGATTTAGCTTTTGTGCTGGCGCATTTATTATGTAAGCACATTCACGCGCCAG
This sequence comes from uncultured bacterium, assembly GCA_963977945.1. Lineage (GTDB taxonomy): Bacteria > Actinomycetota > Actinomycetes > Nanopelagicales > Nanopelagicaceae > CALMJB01. Next base: position 9,757 of record CAXBQO010000025.1, on the reverse strand, counting down.
ATAAGGTTGCGGCAAAATTAATTAAAGCCTGTGCTGATAATTTCTTATCCGCTTATTCCATTGAGAATTTGCTACCAAAAACAGCAACTGAGATGAAAAAATTGGCATGGCATGTTGCCTTGATCGCACTGGCTCGGGTTGAGGGTAAATCACCGGTGAATTACCTAGATTTAACACAACAAAAAAATATCGTGGAACTTACAAAATCTGCTTTAAATTCCAAAGAGGTAATGCACCCGTTAGAGTTATTCCAACGATAAAGCAGAGATAGCACCGAGATAAAACAGTGACAATAGAGTGAAAATAAATGACAATTAATATAAAACGCTTCACCCCTTTTCAAGTTTTAGATTCTCGGGGCCGACCAACTGTGGCGTTAACTATCGAACTGAATGACGGCTCAACCCACACCGCCTGCGTACCAAGTGGCGCCTCAACTGGTAAACATGAAGCAATTGAATTACGGGATAACCAAACTTCGCAATCTAATAAATTTTATTCTGGAAAATCTGTTAATTCAGCATTAGCGAATATAAATTCAATCAGTACTCAGCTGGTAAATAAAGATTTAACTTTGGCCCAGATAGATGAAATGATTCAAAAATTTGATGGCACAGATAATTTTTCTAAATTTGGCGCAAATGCTGCGCTAGCAATCTCACTTTGTGCCACTTTGGCAAGCGCACACGCAAGTAAAAAATCTGTAGCCAGATTTTTCTCACCAGATAATGAATTAGTTATCCCAATGCCGATGGTGAACATTTTGTCTGGTGGTGCTCACGCAAATAGATGTATGGACATTCAAGATGTGCTGATAATTCCAAACGGAGCTAAAAATTTTCCAGAAGCTATAAGTTGGATCAGCGCGGTTCGGGAGATGGCTGCAGAGCTTGGAAAGAAAGCTGGTTACACCACCAATTTGGTGGCAGATGAAGGTGGCATTGCGATCGCATTTGAAAATATTGCCAGCGCGTGTGAATTTCTAATTAAAGCGATAGAACAAGTGGGATTAACCGCTGGAAAAGATATTAGTTTGGCATTAGATGTTGCCGCGACTCAGTTCTTTTCTGCCACAACTAGTGGCAGCGGCACATATGAATTAAAAAATGAGAAAAAGAGTTTCACCAGCATCGAATTTGTCGAATATTTAGGAAAATTAGTTACTAACTTACCGATTATTTCTATTGAAGATCCATTTGCTGAAGATGATTGGAATGCTTGGCAAATATTTACCGCAAAGTATGAGAAAAAATTACAAATTATCGGGGATGACTTATTCACAACCAATCAAAAGCGATTAAACAAAGGCTTGACTGAAAATAGTGCAAATTCGATTTTGATAAAGGTAAACCAAAATGGCTTAATTTCTAGTACTAAATCAGTACTTGATTCTGCAAAAGCAAACGGGTTTGCCACGATTGTCTCGGCTAGATCTGGTGAAACTGAAGATTCTTGGTTAGCAGATTTAGCGGTTGGATGGCAGGCTGAACAAATAAAAGTTGGATCTACCCACGGCGCCGAACGAAATTCCAAATGGAATCGATTACTTCAATTGTGCGCGATTGAAAAAACGCGATTTGCCAATCCGTTTCAGGATATTTAATTTTTCAATGTTTAATTAATGTGAATGGCGCGGAATACCATCGCCACTGCCGCCGACTAGAAAATCTAAATCTGCTCCTAAATTTGCTTGTTGCACATGGTCGATGTAAATCTTGCTCCAACCGCGATCTGCTCTAGCAGCTGGTGCTTTCCAATTTTGTTTTCGTTTTGCTAACTCTTCATTTGAAACTAATAAATTAATTTTGCGATTTGGCACATCTAATTCAATTTCATCACCATTTTGAACTAACGCTAACGGTCCACCTACCGCAGCTTCAGGTGAAGTATGAAGCACCACGGTGCCATAAGCGGTGCCACTCATGCGAGCATCTGAAACTCGCACCATATCGGTAACACCTTGATCTAACATCTTTTTTGGCATTGGCAGGTTTCCAACTTCGGGAAATCCTGGATAACCCTTTGGCCCGGCATTTTTTAAAACTAACACCGAATCTTTTGTCACGGGCAAATTTGGATCATCGGCGACTTTTAAATACTCCTCAATTGTGTCAAAAACTAATGCTTTTCCTTTATGCGTTAAAAGATTTGGCGATGCTGCCGCAACTTTCATAATTGCTCCATCTGGAGCTAGTGAGCCACGCAAAACCACAATTCCCGATCCCGCTTTTTGAAATGGTTTTGTAGCTGGAGTAATTACATCTTTATTAAAGTTTTCAGTCCCTGCAATATTTTCTTTCACACTTTTTCCGGTAACAGTTATGTGATCCATATTTAATAGATTTGAAATCTCTTGCATAACCGCTGGCACACCACCAGCGTCAAAAAACTCTTCCATTAAATATTTTCCAGATGGCATCATGTTGGCAACTACCGGCACCTCTTTGCCCAACTTGTCGAAATCATCGAGATTTAGATTTACTCCAACGCGGCCAGCGATTGCTAATAAATGCACAACCGCATTTGTTGAACCACCAATAGCAGAAAGCACCTTGATTGCATTTTCAAATGCTTTTCGATTTAAAACTTTAGAAAGTTTGAGATCTTCTTTCACCATCTGAACAATTCGGCGGCCAGTTAAATGTGCCATTGTAAATTTGCGGGAATCAACCGCCGGAATTGCGGCTACGCCAGGTAACTGCACACCCAATGCTTCAGTTACACACGCCATCGTTGAAGCGGTTCCCATTGTCATGCAACTGCCTTGTGATCTGGCGCTGCAAGATTCCATCGCCATAAACTCTTCAAAACTAATTTCGCCGGTTCTCACCTTTTCGCTGTAACGCCAAACTAGAGTTCCAGATCCAACTGCTTCGCCACGATATTTACCGTTTAACATCGGCCCGCCAGTAATCATGATGCTTGGCAGATCAACGCTGGCTGCACCCATTAATAAACCTGGTGGGGTTTTATCGCAATTACCAAGAAGCACAACGCCGTCGATTGGGTGCGAGCGAATTAATTCTTCAACCTCCATCGCCAACATATTGCGATAAAGCATTGTGGTTGGACGTTGCAACGATTCACTAAGTGACATCGCCGGAAACTCAAGTGGAAATCCACCGGCTTCCCACACGCCACGTTTTACCGCTTCTGCAACAGTGTCTAGTGAACCATTACATGGATTTAATTCTGACCAAGTATTTGCGATTCCAATTACCGGACGACCATCAAAAACTTCATTAGGAAAACCTTGATTACGTAATCTTTCGCGATGTATATAACCGCCTTTATCTTTTAATCCAAACCAATACTGGCTTCGGCGGGAAAATTTCTCTTCGCTCATGAGATTAAATTAACAACTTTCGACTCGTTGAATAACTTGGTCAATAGTATCTCAGCGAAATTAAAAGTAAACTCAATCTATGAAAATCGCCAGATTAGGGCAATTAAATCAAGAACGTGCAGCAGTAATTTTAGATGAGAACTCTGCCGTATTTGTAGATCACATAATTAAAGATTGGAATCGCGTCGAACTTGAAAATGGCGCGTTAGAAAAAGTTTCCAAACTAGATTTTAATTCGCTGGCAAAAGTTAATCTCAAAGATTTTAGATTTGGCTCTCCGGTGGCACGGCCGACAAAAGTAATTTGTGTCGGTTTAAATTACGCCCGGCACGCTGCCGAAACAGGCGCTACCCCACCAGCTGAACCAGTTACATTTATGAAAGCACCAGACACTGTTGTTGGTGGAAATGATGAAATCATTATTCCGCCCGATTCTAAAAAGACTGATTACGAAGTTGAACTTTGTGTTGTGATAAAAAAGTCTGCGCTTTATTTAAAATCCCCAAAAGAAGTAAATGAATACATTCTTGGTTACACAATTTCACAAGATATTTCCGAACGACATTGGCAGGTTGAGAGAAGTGGTCAATGGATGAAGGGAAAATCCTTCCCAAGTTTTAATCCAATGGGGCCATACATTGTTACCCACGATGAATTAATAGCTAGTGGCAAGGATGCAAACAATCTTCGTCTTTGGTGCAAAATAAATGGCGAAATGCGACAAGATTCAAACACCAATGATTTGATTTTTAATATTCAGCATTGCATTTGGTATATCAGCCAATTTATGGAGTTAAAAGCCGGCGATGTGATTAATACCGGCACCCCAGAGGGCGTTGGTATGGGATTTAAACCGGAAAAATTCTTAGTTGGCGGCGAAATCATCGAAACTGGAATCGATGGCATCGGCCAAATTAAGTCAAAGGTGCGTCGCTTCTAACTCCATTTACCTTACGCGTTATTTTGTAAGGGTTAGCGTTTTGTAATTCTGCCGGTAGTGCGTGATCTGGAAATCCTTGATAAACCACTGGCCGCAAAAATCTAAAAATTGCATCTAATCCAACTGATGTTGTGTGCGTTGATGATGCTGGCCATTGTCCCCCGTGTTGCATTGCTGCCGTTACCGAAACCGAGGTTGGAAAACCGTTAAAAATTACTCGACCAGCAATTTGCGAAAGTTGCGCGATTAAATCATTAGTTTGCTGATCTAGCGCAGTATTTGGCACATGAATTGCTGCGGTTAATTGACCGCCTAAAGATTTGGCAATCGTTGAAAATTCACTCTGCTCTGCCCTAATAATTACTGTAGTCGGACCAAAGTGTTCCTCTAATAACTCAAGGTGCTTTGAAATCTGATTCCAATTAACGACAAAAACTGTTGGAGTTACACTGAATCCAGATTCATTTTTTACACCAGCGAATACCAATAAATCTTTTGATTGCGAAAGTTTGGTGATTGCTTCGCTATATCTATTTGCTATTGCGGAATTAAGAAGTGGTCCTACCTTGGCAGCACTAGTAATCGATTTAATTTCGGCGATGAATTCATCACCATTTTTTCCATTTGGTACAACTAAAATTCCAGGTTTTGTACAAAATTGTCCAGATCCTAAAAGCGCCGATTCCATCGCAAGTTTTGCTAGTTCTGCACTCTTTCCCGCTAATGAAGCATCAATAAAGAAAACTGGATTTAAAGATCCCATTTCAGCAAAAACTGGAATTGGAACCTTTCGTTTTGCCGCTAATTCCACCAATAATTTTCCAACAAATGGTGAACCGGTAAATCCAATTGCAGTAATTTGATCTGCGCTTGCTAGCCAGTGAGTAATCTGCGGATTTGTACCTTGTACTATGGCAAATATTTCTTTTGGTAATCCACTCTTTTTAATTCCACGTTGCACCGCTTGATAAACCAATTCGCAGGTATTTGGATGCGATGGATGAGCCTTTGCAACTACTGGACAGCCAGCTGCCAATGCAGATGCGCTATCACCACCTGCCACCGAAAAAGCTAACGGGAAATTACTGGCAGCGAAAACCGCTACAACGCCAAGTGGTTGCATAGTTTTTCGAAGATCTGGCCGGGCTACCGGAAGATAATTTGCATCCGCTAAATCGATAATTGCGTTTAGATGTTCGCCAGTGCTTATGAATTTAGCAAAATTTCTAATCTGTACAACTGTACGAACAACTTCGCCAGTTAATCTCGCCATCGGTAGCGCAGTTTCTTGATGCGCAATATTTGCGATTTTTTCCTTATCTATTTCGATTTCATTTGCGATATTTTCTAAGAGGTTCGCTCTAGCAGTCGGCGATAATTTTGCAATCGAAGATTTAACAGCGTCTGCCGCCTGTATGGCATTTAAAACTTGAGATTGATCAAATTCTGCAATTTGCTCACCGACACTTGCGCCAGTTTCGGGATTAAATGCGGTGAAAGTTTTGCTCATTTAGCAACTATAACTAATTTTTATAACTAGTATCTGGGGGCGTTTCGAGTTCGCATAATTTTTGGTTTGCGATTATTTCTTTGATTCCAACAAGTTTTGTGCCAATGCCTACGATTTTCTTCATCACCATCTGGCCAGGCAACAATGTGTGGTGTAGCGGTCGGAATCATTTGATCACATCCAGGACATCGATATGGCTTGGTAGAGGATGAACCAGTAAGCATTCGCACAACAAAAAATCCATCTGGATGCTCTTCAATACGATCCTCTTGTTTTTTAGGCTTTTTCACAGGATAAAGAGTAATTAATAATTGGAAGTTTAGGTTTTAAACCGGCAGGATTCCCGTGTGGTGAAACTCCTAGCGAAAATCTCACTTGTATTTTCTTTAATTGCTTCCCAGATATTTTTCCCCGCATCAACTTCTTTAAAAACTTTTGCAGCTACCGCTTCAAAAAGCCCGACCGCATCAAATTCACCATCTAGTTCCCCGTCTACTTCGCCATCTTCATCAACAACCCCTAAACCCACCAAAAAAGTTACTAAAAAACCAGTTCAAAAAACGCCAGCACCGCCACTTGAGCCGCGAACTTTTCCTTGGCCACCTACAAAAGATTTCACCGGAAATGGTGGGGCATTTGCAAAAATTGTTACTTGGTCAGAAATGATTGAAGCATATAGTTCAAATAAAACCTTAAATTCTCAAAAAGAAAATTGTTTAACTAAATCATGTGGCGCGGTAATTGTGACCGCTGAATATCGCTGCGAATGGTGGGAAGTTCGCGCTAATGTTTTAGCAACGGACTCAATAGATACTAAGAAAATAACTAATTTAGGCGCATTGCGTACCACCAGCGGTGGAACTGATCCAAAGCAATACTCCACTATTTTATTGGTTAGCGAGGAACCACTTGCAAACAATCTAAATGTTGGAAATATTTCAGCAATATGTCACAAGCGCGCTACAAACGAAACTATTCCAACCACTACTTACACTCCAACCCGTGATAGCGCGGTATTTAAGGGATAATTTGCCAAATGCTGGGCGGAATCAACAACCAACTTTTTCTAACCTCATTGATGGGTTTTTTAGTCGTTGGAATTTTTGCCTTGATTTTGAAATGGGCATTTAGTTCCGGAAGATCACTAATTGAGCGTCCTAAAAAAATTGGTAAGAAAACAGATTACGGTTTATTAGTCGAAGCAGCCGCACCAAAAAATCTAGTTATTGGCGAAATGATGCGCCAGCACTTGTTGCAAAATGGCATCAAAGCAAACTTGACTCAAACTAGTTCTGGAACTTCGGTAATGGTTTTTTCGCGGGACTTGAAAATTGCTAAAAATCTCTTAACAGAATCTGCCGATAAGTTTTAGCGGTTTTTACCTGGCACCCAAAGTTGGTCGCCACTTTCTTTATTAACGTAACGTGCTAACACAAATAACAAATCTGAAAGTCGATTTAAATATTTTGCAGTTAATGGATTAACACCGGTTCCAAATGAATGTATCGCGTGCCAGGTGCAACGCTCTGCCCGCCTGATTACTGTGCGAGCTACATGCAAAAGTGCAGCTGCTGGAGTACCAGAAGGTAAAACAAAAGATTTTAATGGTGCTAAGTCTGAATTGTATTTATCAATTTCATTTTCTAAAAAAGTAATTTGCGAATCTATAACTCGAAGTTGTTCAAATCCTGGATTATCAATTACTGGGGTACATAAATCTGCACCCACATCAAATAAATCATTTTGAATTCTCACCAATAATTTTGTAATTTCCGCATCTTTTAGTTGACCAAGGGCTAAGACAACTCCGATATTTGAATTGGCTTCATCAACGGTCGCATACGCTTCTAGTCGTGGATCATTTTTTGAAGTGCGACTCATGTCGCCAAGAGAAGTAGTGCCATCATCACCGGTCTTGGTATAGATGCGGGTCAGATTTACCATTTAATTACCACCCTAGATACTCAAACTGCTTTAGGTGGTCAGCCTAGTAGAGCAATTACTATTGGACTACTTAAGACAACTTTCAGCCATTAAAAATACAAATCTTTCGTCTTTAGATTTTGAGGAAGCAGAGGAAAATTGAATCAACAATCTGCATCAAAATCAGATCGGTTTCGGGTAGTCGGAGGCGCAAGACTTTCCGGTAATGTAAAAGTTTTTGGCGCAAAAAATTCAGCGCTAAAACTTATGGCAGTTTCTTTGCTAGCACCTGGTAAAACCACCATCACCAACCTGCCACATATTGCAGATGTTGATTACATGGCTGAATTACTAATTCGTTTAGGTTGCAAAGTAGAAATAGATCATCAAAAAAATTTGGCAATTATTGATGTGCCACAAACGCCAACCGCTAGAGCAGATTACGACTTAGTTAGAAAATTACGCGCATCTATAAATGTTCTTGGTCCTTTGCTAACTCGAGTTGGTCGAGCTGAAGTTGCACTTCCTGGTGGTGATGCGATTGGTTCGCGCGGATTAGATTTTCATATTCAAGGTTTAACCGATATGGGCGCACAAATTCATTCTGAACATGGTTACATAATCGCAACCGCTAAAAAGTTAACTGGTTGCAAGATTGAATTGCCGTTTCCAAGCGTGGGAGCAACTGAAAATATTATGACTGCCGCGGTATTAGCTAGCGGAACAACAGTTATCGATAATGCCGCACGTGAACCTGATGTAGTAGATATTGGCGAATTTTTAATTTCTATGGGCGCAAAAATTTCTGGACTTGGCACCACCACCATTGAAATCACCGGAGTTTCAGATTTAAAGCCCACAACTCATGCAACGTTGCCAGATCGGATCGTTGCTGGCACCTGGGCATTTGCTGCCACTATGACATTAGGAGATATTCAAATTATTAATGGTCGAACCGATCATTTAGAAATGCCACTTGAAAAATTAGTTGATGCTGGCGCAATCATCACGAAAGATAATTCTGGTTTTAGAATCAAAATGGATAAAAGACCAACATCTTTTGATGTTGCAACCTTGCCTTATCCAGGTTTTCCAACAGATTTACAACCGATGGCAATTAGTTTGAATGCGATAGCAAACGGCACTGCACTAATTACCGAAAATGTTTTTGAAGGTCGCTTTATGTTTGTAAATGAATTGCTGAGATTAGGCGCCAAAGTTCAGGTAGATGGGCATCATGCCGCAGTAACTGGCATCGAACGTTTATCTTCTGCACCAGTTGTTGCTACCGATATTCGGGCTGGAGCAGCGTTAGTTCTCGCAGGATTAGTTAGTGATGGCGTTACATTTATTGAAGATGGCTATCACATAGATCGAGGTTATCCAGATTTTGCCAGTGAACTTCAAAAATTAGGAGCAGATGTAACACGTGGATAAATTTCCAGATCGAAATTTAGCTTTAGAACTGGTCCGCGTAACTGAAACCGCAGCGTTAGCGGCTTCAGCATGGGTGGGTCGGGGCGACAAAGATGCTGCAGATTTTGCGGCGGTTGAAGCAATGCGCAAAATGATTAATACCGTTGACATGTCCGGTGTCATCGTGATTGGTGAAGGTGAAAAAGATAATGCACCCATGTTGCATAACGGCGAAAAAGTTGGCAATGGCACCGGCCCGAAAGTCGATATCGCGGTTGATCCCTTAGAAGGCACAACGCTCTGCGCGAAAGACATGCCGGGCGCGATTGCGGTGATGGCGATGGCGCAAGCGGGTTCGCTTCTTTACGCGCCCGACGTCTATATGGACAAGATCGCCATTGGTCCCGGATACAAAAAGGGCATCGTCGACCTTGATGCTTCGCCCGAAGACAATATCCACGCGCTTGCCAAAGCCAAAGGCGTGAAGCCGCATGAAATCAACGCGCTGATTATGGATCGTCCGCGCCACGCGGAGTTGATTGCCGCGGTGAGAAAGACTGGTGCAAGCATTCGCCTCATCACTGATGGCGATGTCGCTGGTGTGATCTTTACAGCGATGCAG
>CAXBQO010000024.1:0-13011 GCA_963977945.1 uncultured bacterium | reverse complement strand
CATAGCCAGCAATGCGATTCCAGTAATTGCAACTAATTGTCTTGGACGGCGATCTACTAAATTGGCCACCTTTGACCAAATTCCCGATAACTTCTCATCTTCGTGATCAAATTTTGGAATCTTTGGCCAAAAAATCCAACGTCCAAAGACCACCAGCAGTGCCGGCAAAAGTGTGAGCACTGCAAACATCGCGCTTGCAATACCAACTGCCCCAACTGGACCTAACCCGCGATTTCCAGACAAATCACTAAGTAATAAAACTAATAAACCAGCAATAACTGTTGAACCAGATGCCACGATAGGTTCCACTGTTCCCCGCCAAGCAATTTTCATGGATTCAATTCTTGATTCGTGATTGTGTAGCTCTTCGCGATATCGCGAGATTAATAACAATGCGTAATCAGTTGCCGCACCTAACACCAACACATCAAGAATTCCTTGCGTCTGACCATTTAAATCAATCGTGCCGGCTTTTGCTAGGTAATAAACAATCATTGTTGCTAACGCCAAAGCAGACCCGGCAGTAAACAACGGCAAAATCCAAAGAATCGGTGAGCGATAAACAAATATCAAAATTACAGTTACTACTAGCAGAGTAGTTTTTAATAATGTGGTGTCAATAGATCCAAATGCATCAAATAAATCTCCGAACAAACCGCCAGCTCCAGTGACATGTGATTCGACTCCGACGGCGGACATTGTTTTCTTTAACTCTTCTCGAATAAATTTAATTAAAATCGGAAGAATCGGTTTATCTTCAATATTTTGAGTAGCGATATCAGAGTTCAATTGAATGCTAATTAATGCAGCTTGGCCATCAGGTGCTGGAATCGCTTGCAGCGGTGCGCCAGCAATTAAATAAGTTTGAATTGGTTGTTTGGATTCTGGCAAAATTTTCTGACCAAGATTTGCGGCAAAATCATTTAACGCGCCAAAAGCTTTCGCATTTTTTACCGGGCTGATGTCGCCAACTGCCAACAACAAAGTTGGAATTGAATTATTAGATTGCTCATTAAATTTAACTGTAATTTTTGAAACTTTGGTGGATTCTGCACTAGATGGCAAGAACGCAGCATTGTCATTTTTTTGAACATTTGAAATTTTTCCAAATACGGGACCAGCAAACCCGCCCAACATCAGCCAAGCCAAAATCACCAAAATCGCGATCGCTACAGGTTTACGACCTTTTACCTTAGATTTAGTTGCGATCAGATTTGAGTTGGTATTTGACACTTTTATTAACCCCTTATGTTGGCTTTGGATTTATTAAAAACCTACAGATACTTATTTTCTTGCTTATTTTCTCACTTATTTTCTTGCTTATTTGAGGTTTTTTCCTCGGCGTACCTTAGCAAAACAATTCAATTAGAATCTCGGTGTGAGCCTGCGACTTTCGGAAAAATCTCAAAATTCACCAGAATTTTCGCAAACTGAAAATTTTGACGGCGGTTTTGATGTCAAGAAATTAGGTGAGATTGAATATCTGACCGCTTGGGAATTGCAAAAACAATTGCACGCAGATCGTGTTAATAATCAAATCGCAAACACACTTTTACTCTTAGAGCATCCTTCGGTCTACACCGCTGGTCGTCGCACCGAAATTTCAGAGATGCCAATTGACGGCACAAATGTCATCAATGTAGATCGGGGCGGAAAAATTACTTGGCATGGTCCAGGTCAAATCGTCGGCTATTTAATTACCAAACTAAAAAATCCGGCAGATGTGGTTGGTTTTGTACGAGTGATTGAAGAGGCATTGATTGAAGTGTGCAATGAAATCGGAATTGTTGCTCAACGTTATTTCGAACGTTCTGGTGTCTGGATTCGCGATCAGCGCGGAGATCGAAAAATTGCCGCAATTGGTATTCGGGTTGCAAAAGGAGTAACAACCCATGGTTTTGCAATTAATTTAAACCCAGATTTAACAGTTTATGACCGAATCGTGCCGTGCGGAATTCGCGATGCCCAAGTTACTTCGATTGCAGCCGAAAAATCTGACGCACTAACATCAGGCTTGTCCAAAGAAAAATTACATCAGTTAATTGAAAAGATTTTGATTCCAAAATTGAAATTAATCTGTTCATGACCATCACAACGCCGGCCCCTGAGGGACGAAAACTTTTACGCATTGAGGCACGTAATGCGCAAACTCCAATTGAAAAAAAGCCGGAGTGGATCAGAAACAAAGCCAAATTCGGTCCGGAATACACAAAACTTCGGGCGCTGGTTACAAATGAAAATTTACATACAGTTTGTCAAGAAGCTGCCTGCCCAAACATTTTTGAATGCTGGGAAGATAGAGAAGCAACATTTTTAATTGGCGGACACGCATGTACTAGGCGATGCGATTTTTGCAATATCGATACTGGAAAACCTGAACCTTTAGATAATGATGAACCACGTCGAGTAGCCGAATCCATTCGCTCGATGAATTTAAATTACGCCACCATCACAGGTGTCGCACGAGATGATTTAGATGATGAAGGTGCGTGGTTATACGCCAACACAATTGAAATGGTTCACCAATTAAATCCGCAAACAAAAGTTGAGATGTTGGCGCCAGACTTTAGTGGCAACTCTGAATTACTAAATCAAGTTTTTGCTGCCCAACCTGAAGTATTTGCGCACAATCTTGAAACTGTGCCACGAATTTTCAAGAGCATAAGACCAGCATTCAAGTATGAACGCTCGCTTGATGTTTTAAAACAGGCACACGATTTTGGTCTAATCACCAAATCAAATTTAATTTTAGGAATGGGAGAAGATCGTGCTGAAATTACCCAAGCCTTAAAAGATCTGCGTTCAGTAAATTGTGATCTAATAACGATTACGCAATATCTGCGCCCAAGTGTGAAACATCATCCGATTTCAAGGTGGGTCAAACCACAAGAATTTGTTGAGTTAAAGAGTGAAGCGGAAGATTTAGGTTTCGCCGGAGTAATGAGCGGACCATTGGTGCGTTCAAGTTATCGGGCTGGTAGGTTATACAAAGCAGCACAAGAGCAACGATTAAAACTAGCTGAAAGAGAAGCAGATTAAAAATGTTTGGACGCAAGAAAAAGAACGAGGCGAACGAAAAGCAAGTAAAACAGAATAGTTCTGGCAACGCCCCAGAAAAACAATCTCAACTTGCAATTATCAAAGATGCTTACAAGCTAGTACGGCGTGATAATCCAAAATCTTTAGTTTGGTGCGCTCTCGCCTTTGCGATAGTGATGACAGTTGGCATTTTGATTGGAAACAATTTAGGGCATCCAATTTATTTTGGGATTTTAGCTTTTCCACTTTCATTACTAATTGCTTTCTACATGTTCTCTAGATTTGCCAACACCGCCGCATTTAAATCTATTGAAGGTCAACTTGGTGCTGGTGCCAGCGTTTTAATGTCGATTCGCCGCGGTGTGGTTACCACTCCCGCGGTTAATGTGACTCGAAGCCAAGACATGGTTCATCGAGCAAGTAGCAAAGCGGGAATCATTTTGATCGGTGAAGGTGGATTCGCGGTGCGATCGCTAATGCAAGATGAACGGCGCAAAATGGAACGATTTGTCCCAGGTGTTCCAATAACCGAAGTTATGGTGGGAAATTCTGTTGGGCAAGTCTCACTTAAGAAGTTACAAAAACATGTAAAGAAACTTCCAAAAAAATTAAATACTGCTCAATTACGAGAAGTGCGAGCAAGGCTAAAAGCGGTTGGTGGACTCAATATTCCGTTACCAAAAGGTCCAATGCCAAAAAACATCAAACTGCCTAAACGTTAATTAGATTGCGAATTTAAACTTAAAAATTAGACCGCTATACTTTTAGTTTGAGTAAATAAATTGTGAAGTGGAATTGAGTTTTTAGTCCAGATTGCCGGTATTACTAAAACAATTAAAAATGTTCGAAGTAGCACTCGATTCAAACCCACTCGCGATTCATTAAAGGCATCAACCACTTTGATTCCCATAATTCTTTGTCCAGCCGATGCCTGTAGCAAAAATGTAAAAAAACTAACTTCAACAAAAAATAGAATCAAAGTGCTGAATTGATTTTGAGTAAATGTGTTGTCGCCAAGCAAAATCACAATCGAGCGACACATCAACCAATCAATCAAAATTGCCAAAAATCTTCGTCCGCTAGATGCCTCGGGAGTAGGAGGTTTGTCACCTGGTAAATTGAAATTGACCGCGCTCACATATCAAGCCTAAATCCAGAGCCAGATCAAACTGCACACGAAACCTGCATCAACCTACCTAAACCTGCCTCCGCCAGACTTACCCCGTACTCGCCATTTAAAAATAGCCAAAAGTGAAACATTTTCGTAACAAAGTGGTTATCACTTTTTCACCTTTCCGACATAGCATTCCCCCATTCTTTATAGGAATTTATCTGGGCAGCGCCGCCTAATAAATTTAAGACTTTCAAGAAAGTTGGAATAAATGTTTAAAAGCTCTTCTGAGATTTTGGACTACATCAAGAAAAACAATGTCCGTTTTGTTGATGTTAGATTCATAGATCTGCCAGGAATTCAACATCACTTTAATGTGCCGGTTGAATCTTTCACCGATGATGTCTTCAAAAATGGTTTGATGTTTGATGGCTCATCGATTCGCGGATTCCAGTCAATTCACGAATCAGATATGAAGTTATTACCAGTTCCATCATCGGCGTTTGTTGATCCTTATCGCAAAGAAAAAACTTTGGTAATTCTTTTCTCAGTTCATGATCCAATCAGTAACGCGCCTTACTCCCGTGATCCACGCGGAGTTGTTGCAAAAGCGGTTGAGTACATGCGCCAAACTGGAATTGCGGACACCGCATTTTTTGCACCAGAAGCTGAGTTCTATGTATTTGATCGAATCCGATTCCAAACCGGAATGAATCAAGCATTTCACCACATCGATTCATATGAAGGGCAATGGAATACCGGAGTAGCCGAAGATGCAGATGGCACACCAAATCGTGGTTATCGCACTCGAATTAAGGGCGGTTACTTCCCGGTTTCACCAACAGATCAATTTGCAGATCTGCGCGATGAGATGGTGGTAAAACTTGGTGAAGTTGGCTTAGAAGTTGAACGCGCTCACCATGAAGTTGGTACCGCGGGACAAATGGAAATTAACTATAAGTTCTCTGACATCTTGACCGCCGGTGATGATTTGATGAAATTTAAATACGTAATCAAAAACACCGCTTGGGCAAATGGCAAGACCGCAACCTTTATGCCAAAACCATTATTTGGTGACAATGGTTCGGGAATGCATTGCCACCAATCACTCTGGAAAGATGGCAAACCATTGTTCTTTGGAACCGGATATGGCGATCTTTCAGACATTGCTCGTTGGTACATCGGTGGTTTGTTAAAACATGCACCTTCGCTACTTGCTTTCACTAACCCAACTGTTAACTCTTATAAGCGTTTGGTTCCAGGTTATGAAGCGCCAGTTAATTTGGTTTATTCAGCACGTAATCGTTCCGCTTGTATTCGTATTCCAATTACTGGATCAAATCCAAAGGCGAAACGTATTGAGTTCCGTTGCCCAGATCCATCATCAAATCCATATCTAGCATTTGCGGCGATGTTGATGGCCGGACTTGATGGAATTCAAAACAAAATCGAGCCGCCTAAACCAGTTGATAAAGATCTTTATGAACTAGAAGGCGAAGAAGCTAAAGCGATTCCACAAGTACCAGGTTCGCTTGATTCGGTGCTAAATAATCTAGAGCGCGACCACGAGTTCTTAACTCGCGGTGGTGTCTTCACCAAAGATCTCATCGATACTTGGTTGGATTTTAAGCGCAAGCAAGAGGTTGATTATGTTCGCTTGCGGCCACATCCAGCTGAATTTGAGTTGTATTACGACTTATAAAACCTCCTTAAAAAACGCCTCGCCTCAGCGGTGGGGCGTTTTTTATTTTGCTCAAGTTTTTAGCAAAGTTAGATATATTTAAATTATGTTATTAACCAGCGCGGTAGCAATTTTTCTAGTCGCTTACATTCTTATTGCCTCTGAAAAAATCAATCGCATCGCCATAGTTTTATTTGGTGCAGCTCTGATGCTGGCAATTGGTGCAAGTGATTTTGAAAAAGCTTTTTACTCTCATGACACCGGTATTGATTGGAATGTAATATTTTTGTTGCTGGGCATGATGATTATTGTCAGCATTATTCATCGCACTGGTTTGTTTGAATATTTAGCCATCAAGGCTGCGCAATTTTCCAAAGGGGACCCTAAGAAATCATTGGTCTATCTAGCGATTTTAACTGCGCTGGCTTCGGCAATGCTAGATAACGTAACCACTATTTTGCTTGCAATCCCAATGACTTTTGTAGTTTGCAAAAAATTATCGGTAACGCCTGTCCCTTTTATATTGGTTCAGGTTTTTGCCTCAAACATTGGCGGAGCAGCGACCTTAATCGGCGATCCACCAAACATAATAATCGCCAGCAAATCCGGTTTATCTTTCAACTGGTTTCTAACTCACATGTTGCCACTGGTAGTTGTGGTTTTAATTGTGATGCTACCAGTTTGGGTATTTATGTTCCGAAGTTCATTAGTAAATTCGCCAGCTGAAAAGCAAGCGATTATGAAACTAGATGCCAATCAATTCCTGCAAGATACGAAGTTACTTAAAAAATCACTGCTGGTTTTAACGCTAGTTTTAATTGCCTTCGCACTTCACACCGTTACACACATGGAGCCTGCGGTGATTGCATTATTTGGTGCCGGAGTATTAGTCGCAATAAGTGGCTTAAAACCTAAAGATTATTTACCAGAAGTGGAATGGTCGACTTTAGTTTTTTTCATGGGTTTGTTCATAATGGTTGGAGCGCTGGTAAATGTTGGAGCATTGGCAAAATTTGCTGAATTTTTAAAGGATCAATTTGGTGGAAATTTAGCAACTGCAAGTTATTCAATTCTTGGAATTTCGGCGGTTTTATCTGGAATCGTTGACAACATTCCATATGTAGCATCAATGGTGCCAGTTGTAAGTGAACTAAATGCAGCAATCGGCGCAGCAAATCCAAATGCACTTTGGACCGCGTTGGCGTTTGGCGCTGACTTTGGCGGTAATGCCACAATTATTGGTGCGAGCGCAAACGTGGTCGCAATAGGTTTAGCGAAGCGGCAAGGAATTCAAATTTCATTTTGGCAGTTTGCTAAATACGGAATCATTACCACTCTGATTTCGGTGGCGCTGGTCTACCCTTACTTAGCGCTTATTTATCTATCTGCTTAGCTCTGCGAACTGAAATATATAAGCCACTTAAAATAAAAAGTGCCGCGACTGAGAAAACGAAAATTCCGATATTTCGATTTTCAGTGCTGCCATCATCGCCTGAATTTCCAGAATTATTAGCACCATTCTCATCTGACATAGATCCGTCTTGAGGTGGAGTTTCTTGCCCAAAACTAAAAGCAAATTCACCTTCAATTGGGTGACCATCTTTTCCGACAACTCGATAAGTAACTAGAACCGGACCTTGCACGGTATTTGGAAGAAGTGAGACCCGTAACTGATTTTGCGTAACGATTTCATCATCAGCACTCACCTGATCACCTTGCGCATTATTTACCACCACATAATTTAACTTTTGATTCTTTATAGTTTGTAAATTTTCATCAAAGGTTAGAAGGACTTGCCCGGGCCATTCTTGAATAACTACACCGTCTTTTGGATCACTGTTCACTAATTGTGTATGAGCATTTACCGGATTAATGCCGATTATTGATGTAAAGAAAAATAAAATCAGAGCGAAAGATTTAATTATTGAGCGCACCTTCCAAACTTACCAATCATCGTTTTCCTATTTGTTGTTATTGCAAATGATTTGCAATAAAGTTTGAGCATGAGCTCTTCGACAGCAACGCTCTCAAAATCCCGCGGTAGCCTGCGATCACACTTGAAATTTGAACGTAGCGAGCTGCCAGCCCTATTTGGAGTTTTAGGCGTTGTTGCTTTCCTGCATATTGCTGGATGGGGTTTGTTTATCTACTTCAACAGTAATCCGAATTACCACTCACTAGTTGATGGCAAAGGTGTTTTGGTTTATGCCGGTGCCGGAGCATTGGCATATTCATTTGGGTTACGCCACGCATTTGATGCTGACCATATTTCAGCTATCGATGACACCACCCGATTAATGCTCGCCAAAGGTAAGAAGCCACTTGCAGTCGGACTTTTTTTCTCACTCGGCCATTCCACAATTGTTATGGCGCTTTCAGTTGGAATCGCTTTTGCTGCAAAACAGGCAACAAAATTTCAACAAAACTTTGCTGAAACTGGCGGAATTATCGGCGCTAGTGTCTCGGCTTTCTTTTTATATTTAGTAGGCATTTTAAATTTAGTTATTTTGGTAGGAATCATAAAAGTTTGGCGACAAGCAAAATCTGGAAAATTTTCACACGAGCATTTACAACAATTATTAAATGAACGTGGCTTAATGAATCGAATATTTCGAGGATTTTTTAAGAAAGGTTTTGATCACTCGTGGCAGCTTTATCCAGTCGGTGTCTTATTTGGGCTGGGTTTTGATACCGCAACTGAAGTTGCACTTCTTGCCCTCTCGGCAACTGCAGCAGTTGGCACAGTCGGCGGAACATTGCCACCGCTTGCGATCATTGCGCTGCCATTAATTTTTGCCGCCGGAATGTCACTGATGGATTCACTTGATGGAATTTTTATGACTAAGGCTTATTCATGGGCTTTTACCTCTCCACTTCGCAAGATTTATTACAACTTAACTACCACCTCGCTATCTATCTTTGTGGCACTAGTGATTGGCACAATTCAATTAGTTGTAGTGCTTTCTGATAAAACCAGTATTGCCAACTACCAACCATTTAAATCTATAAGCCAAATAAATTTAAATAGTGTCGGGTACTTAATTGTTTTAAGTTTTGTAATTGCTTGGGTGGCTTCAATTCTGATCTGGAAAGTCAAAAAATATGAAACCAGATACTCATCTGGAATTTCTGAAACTCAGCACACTCACACTGAATTTACTATTTAAATATTTTTTTAATCAATAAATAAATCTGGGATAAATTCAGTATTTCCCGGTGCAACTGCATATTTAGACAGATCTGTGACACCTTCGCTTGCTAAAACTTCATCATCAATAAAGAAATTTCCAGAACACTCACTGGCTTTGCGATTAAAAATTATGTAAGCCGAATCTGAAAGAATTTCAGGTTTTCGGCAGTACTGAGCATCAACTCCAGGAATCATCGCAAGTGCTGCGGTATCGATTGCGGTGCGTGGCCATAGAGCATTGACTGCAATTTGATCGCGTTTTAATTCTTCCGATAAACCAAGTACACACATACTCATTCCATACTTTGCCATTGTGTAGGCAAGATGGGGTTTAAACCATTTTGCTTTCATTGATAATGGCGGTGATAACACCAAGATGTGGGGATTTTTTCCAGCTTTTGCACTGGCGCGCAAATGTGGCAATGCCGCTTGAGAGGTTAAAAATGTGCCACGAGTATTTACCGACATCATCAAATCAAACCTCTTTGCCGGAGTTGATTCGGTGTTGGTTAAATTTATTGCGCTGGCGTTATTTAGAACAATGTCGATTCCGCCAAACTTTTCAACCGTTTTAGAAATTGCAGCTTGAATTTGATCTTCAAATCTAATGTCGCATTGAATTGGTAGAGCCTGGCCACCAGCTTTCTCAATTTCTGCTGCAGCGGTGAAAATTGTTCCCGGTAATTTTGGATTTGGATCAGAAGTTTTCGATGCAATTGCAATGTTGGCACCATCTTGCGCTGCTCGCAAAGCGATTGCTAACCCGATTCCGCGCGAGCCACCGGTGACGAACATTGTTTTACCTTTAAGTGACATTTTTTCCTTACTTACTATTGGCCTTATTTATTTCGCTTGCTTAAAAACTTCATAAACGCTTCTTGTGCCTCTTCTGACTGCATTGCCATTGCGAACAATTTTCCCTCAGCTCGCATAACTTGATTTAGTGCCTCATGGTTTGCACTTTTCAGCAATGCCTTCGAATTTTGCACCGCGGTCGGTGGTTGTTCGGCAATCTCCTGCGCAAATTTGAGTGCCGCAGAGAGTTCATCCTCTGCCACTTGGTTGATGATTCCCAGTTCTAATGCTTCTCTGGCATCAATGTCTCTACCGGTTAAAAAGATTTCACTAGCTTTAGCGTGACCAACTAATTTTGGAAACAAAAAACTTGAACCAGCTTCAGGAACTAATCCCAAAGTTACAAATGGCATTGAAAATATTGCTTTTGGATTTGCCACTGCTAAATCGCAATGGAACATCATGGTTGTGCCGATTCCAACCGCGCGGCCATTCACAGCTGCAATTAACGGTTTTGTGAAATTATGAATCGCAAATAAAAAATTAAATACCGGTGACTCTTCGCCAACAATTGGATTATTGGCAAAATCGTTTATGTCATTGCCAGCGGTAAATGAGGTACTAGTTGAACCAATTACAACGGTTCTGATGCTGGCATCATCTTTGGCTTTGTTTAATTGATCTGCCAATGTCTGATACATCTCATAAGTTATGGCGTTTTTCTTTTCCGGGCGATTGAACTTAAGAATTAAAACCGCGCCATTGACCTCACTCTGAATGTGTGACATATGACAATACTAGTCGGTAACCATAAGTAGATTTATTGCAGACTAAACTATCTCAGCAAGATTTACTGGAGAGGTAAATTCTGAAGTTGACTACAAATTTGTACATAATGAAGCGCGATTTAACTCCTTTTGAACACTTAGTTTGCGAACATTTATGTGATGGTTTAACAAATAGCGCAATTGCGCGCGAAACTGCACACACCGAAAAGGTTATAGAGAACACGGTCTCAAGAGTTGCTCACTCCTTTGGAATCAAATCAGATGGTGAAAAAAATGTTCGCGTGTTATTAGCACTCGCTTACCGATCACAATTTGGCGACAAAGCGTTTGAGAAAATGGGGTTGCCATGCCAACATCTAATTACCGATGAAAATGGCCGACAAATTTGTGCCAGACATATCGAATAATTTCGAATAAATTCGAATAAATTTGAACATTTTTTAAACTTTTTTACATTTGTAAGTGATTTAAATCTAAGGGCTACCCCTCAATTAATTTAGGTGAGTGCTAGCACCTCTCATTTGAACTTCACGCGATAAATATTCGGCGTATTAATAGGCATGACGGCAAAGAGCCGTTGAGTAAAAGTAAATAAAGAAAAATTAGGAGAGAAAATGAAACGCCGAACCTTCGATCGAATCGTCAGCTTTGTTGGTTTAGGACTGGCGGTATTTCTATTAATTGCAGCGGTATTACTCAATTGGGGTTATACCTTTGCCAATGATTCCGTTAAGACACAACTTGCTCAGCAAAAAATAAGCTTCCCTACCGCAGACAATGGTGGTTTTAAAGCGTTACCGGAAGAAAATCAAAAGGCAATTTTGCCCTACGCCGGCTTGGACCTGACCACTGGTAAACAGGCTCAGGTTTACGCAGACTTTTATATTGGAGAGCATGTAAAAGGAATTAACAACGGTAAAACTTATTCTGAAACTAGTGCTGAGGCATTGGCTGCAAGTGCTGCATCCAAAGCCGCGCCAAATGCTCAAGCGTTGGCAGCTAAAGCTGCAGCACTAATGGGACAACGTCAAACATTGTTCATGGGTGAGACATTGCGTGGTTTATTACTAAACGCATATGCATTCTGGCAATTGGGACAAATTGCAATGTACTCATCTTGGTTTGCTGCCGCTGGCGGTGTGGTGATGTTGATACTTGCATTACTCGGCTTCATGCACATTCGTCGCGTAGAAGCTGACGCGACGATTTAAATCCTCATCTCTCCATGAGGTAAAGCCCCTAAGGATTTATTCTTAGGGGCTTTCGCTTTAATATTTTTGAATTATCTCTCTATTGTTCCGAGAATAAAATCCTCAGTCTTAATAAGAGCTTGTTCGTCGGTGTATTGCTCGGGTGGAGTCTTCATAAAGTAACTTGAAGGTGAAAGAAGAGGACCACCAATTTTGCGATCCAGACCAATTTTGGCGCATCGCAGCGCATCAATAATTACACCGGCAGAGTTTGGCGAATCCCAAACTTCAAGTTTGTATTCAAGATTTAACGGCACATCTCCAAACGCTCGACCCTCTAAGCGAACATATGCCCACTTGCGGTCATCTAACCAAGGGATGTAATCCGATGGTCCAATATGAACATTTTTCTTTCCCATGTCATATTCCAATTGGCTTGTAACCGAATTAGTTTTTGAAATCTTTTTTGATTCCAATCGATCGCGCTCTAACATGTTTTTGAAGTCCATATTTCCACCAACATTTAGTTGATAGGTACGATCTAAATGGACACCACGATCTTGGAATAGTTTTGCCATGATTCGGTGTGTAATAGTCGCTCCAACTTGTGACTTAATGTCATCTCCAACAATTGGAAGTCCGGCCTTTTCAAATTTTGCCGCCCATTCTGGATCAGATGCTATGAACACCGGTAGCGCGTTAACAAAAGCACAACCAGCGTCAATTGCGCATTGTGCGTAGTACTTTGCCGCTTCTTCAGAACCAACTGGCAAATAACAAATTACAACATCAACTTTGGCAGCCTTTAATTCAGCCACCACATCAATTGGTTTTTCAGTCGATTCTTTAATTGTCTCTTTGTAATAACGACCTAGCCCATCAAGTGTTACGCCACGTTTAACTTTCACGCCAGTTTTTGGAACATTACAAAACTTGATCGTGTTGTTCTCGCTTGCCCAAATTGCATCGGCCATATCAAGGCCTACCTTCTTGGCATCTACATCGATTCCGATGACAAATTTAATATTTTTAATGTGGTAGCCGCCAAGCACTGGATGCATTAATCCTGGAATCTCTTGGTCATTGGTGGCGTTTTTGTAGTACTCCACTCCTTGAATTAGAGAGTTAGCACAGTTTCCTACTCCGACAATGGCAACTTTAATTTCTCCTTTGTCGACTCCGGAGTTGTCCAAATTTCTACTCTTCATATTCTCAGG
>CAXBQO010000023.1:0-13122 GCA_963977945.1 uncultured bacterium | reverse complement strand
GTCTCGATGGCGTCAGCTTGGCTTCCAAGCTTTCATTTTTCCTGTGGAATGGCCCACCCGACAAGCTATTGCTCGATGCGGCCGAATCGGGCGGCCTGGACGACGAAGCCGGGCTTGCCGCGCAGGTCGACCGCATGCTGGCCGATCCGCGCGTGCGGCGGGCCGTGCGCAACTTTGCCACCGAGTGGCTGCAGCTGCAGCGGCTGCGGTATCCGCGTCTTCTGTATCCGACACGCGCTTGCGTGACATGACCGATCGCATTCGCAGCGAAATGGAGAAAGCGAGTAGCAACCAAGAGTTTGAACTGGCTGCCAAATTACGTGATCAATTAAAAGCGATAGACACCGCCTTTGAATCCACCATTGGATCTCTGCCAAGTGATTTTAATTTAGATGTAATCGCAATTCATGAAGAGATTACACACGCGGCAATCAACGTAATGAATGTTCGTTTTGGTCGAATCACTGGTTCTAGAAGTTGGATAGTTGATCAAACCGATTCAATTAATGTCACGGCGGATAATTCGTTATCAGCCTTTATCGGTAAATACTATTTAGAGCATGAGATAGTTTCAGATTTAATCGTTAATGAATCTGTCAGTGGCAAAGATGATTTACAAGAGTTCTTAAGTGAAAAACTTGGTAAAAGTGTAAAGATTGAAAACCCAAAACGGGGAGCGAAATTTGACCTTACCCAGATGGCTAAGCGCAATGCTCATCAATCATTAATTCAATTTTTAAGTAAAAGAAGTGCCGATGCGGCGGTCAGTGGCGCGGCTTTGGCAGAAATTGCTCAAGAGTTAAATCTGGCAGAGTTGCCACTTCGCATCGAATGTTTTGATATTTCAAATACTCAAGGAACCAACATGGTCGCTTCAATGGTGGTTTTTGAAGATGGCCAGGCTAAAAAAAGTGATTATCGAAGATTCATTATTGATCAAAAGGCTTCGGCGCATAATCGCATTGATGACACAGCCGCAATGCATCAGGTTATTACTCGCAGATTTAAACGCTATCTATCAGAGCAAGAAAATGATCTAAAGGAATTCAACGAATTAGGGGGTAGCAAACCAAAATTTGCATACCCACCACAATTAATAATTGTCGATGGCGGGAAAGGACAGGTTTCAGCTGCCGCAGCCGCATTATCTGAACTTGGAATTTCTAACATCGCACTTTGTGGTTTGGCAAAAAGATTAGAAGAGGTATGGCTACCAAATAATCCTGCACCAGTTATGTTTGGAAGAAAATCAGAAGCCTTATATTTATTTCAAAGAATTCGCGATGAAGCGCATCGCTTTGCGATTACCTTTCACCGCAGTAAACGTGGAAAAGCAATGCTGGAATCATTTTTAGATGAAATACCAGGTCTTGGTCAATCTCGTCGCGATGCACTACTAAAACATTTTGGATCTGTTGCTGCCCTACGAAAAAGTGATCAAAATGAGATTGCAAAAGTTCCCGGAATTGGTGACAAATTAGCAGCACAAATAGCTTCGGTAATCTCTAGTGAATAACGTGAAGTTATATATCTCTAGATTTCTACTGAGAAATTACCTGAGAAATTTAGATGCTTGACAGATATAGCAAGATGACGGTGTGAATCAGACCGAATTAGTTTTAATCAGCGGTATGAGTGGAGCAGGGCGCTCAACTGTCGCTCATGCGATGGAAGATCTTGGTTGGTATGTCGTAGATAACCTGCCACCGGCACTCTTAACCAATTTAATTAAATTAGTTTCTCCGACTATTAAATCGGTCGCGGTAGTGGTCGATGTTCGCGGACGTGAATTCTTCAACGATTTGAACAAGTCTATTTCTGAATTAGTTGAAGGTGGCTTAAGTCGAAAAATCTTATTTGTGGACGCCTCTGATGAGTCGTTAGTTCGTAGATTTGAATCCACTCGCCGCCCACATCCGCTGCAAGGTTCAGATCGAATTGTTGATGGAATTAACAAAGAGCGAGATCGATTACGTGAAATAAGAGCCGGCGCGGATTTAGTTATTGATACTTCGGCATTAAACATTCATCAACTAGAGCGAAAGATTTCTGAAATATTCCGCTCTGGCGAAAATGCAGATCTTCGAGTCAACATTCTTTCTTTCGGCTATAAATATGGTTTGCCAGTTGATGCCGATTTAGTTATGGATTGCAGGTTCATTGCCAATCCACACTGGAAACCAGAACTTCGACCGCTTACAGGATTAGATGCGCCAGTTCGCGCAGAGGTATTAGGCGCAGAAAATGTTCAGGATTTTCTAGATAAGTATCAAGATCTTTTTGAAACCATGGCTAGTGGCTTCATCGCTGAAGGTAGAAAATTCTTGACCCTTGCAGTTGGTTGCACTGGCGGTAAACACAGATCAGTTGCTATTGCGCAGGAATTAGTTAATCGAGTTACCAAAGGGAAAAAATTGGCTGGAAAATCAATTGTTGCTCAAGCAGTTCACCGTGATTTAGGCAGAGAGATTTAATCAACAAAATGGCGGAAAACGTAAAAGTTGTTTGTTTAGGTGGCGGACATGGCTTAGCTGCAACATTGTCTGCAATGCGACAAATAACTAATGAAATAACCGCAATTGTAACCGTTGCAGATAACGGCGGATCATCTGGCAGATTGCGCGCTGAATTTAATTCTCTGCCACCGGGAGATTTACGAATGGCACTTGCCGCGTTGTGCGCCGATGATAAATGGGGTCGGGACTGGGCCGAGATTATGCAGTATCGATTTTCTAGCGATGGCGAAATGAATGGACATGCAATCGGAAATTTATTGTTAGCCGCACTTTGGGACCGAGATCATGATCCAGTTAAAGGCGTAGAAAGAGTTGCTGCTTTGTTAAAAGTGGTTGGAAAAGTTTTGCCGATGTCATTGCAACCACTTGATATTGAAGCTGAGTTTCAAAATCGCAGCCAAGTAGTAAAAATTCGTGGACAAGTAGAAGTGGCAGCAGCAACTGGCAAAATGAAAAGTTTGAAATTGATTCCAGAAAATCCCGCTGCAACACCGCAAGCACTTGAAGCTATTTCTACCGCGCAGTGGATCACTATTGGTCCGGGTTCTTGGCTTTCAAGTGTGATGCCGCATTTTCTGTTAAATGAACAAAGCGCTGCCATTGTGCAAAGTAAAGCTAAGAAGATAATGATTTTGAATTTACCTGATCACAAATATGGTGATGAATATTCTAGATACACGCCAAAAGAGCATGTGGAATTAGTTTTAGCGCATGCACCTAAACTAAAAATTGATTATGCAGTAGTCGATAAAAGTAAATTCAGTAATTCAGCCCAAGATTACGCCGAACTTGAGAAGTTAATCACACAGCAAGGTGGCAAATTAATCGATGAAAAATTGGCAAGTAATTCATCAGAATTCCATCACGATATTGGTAAGTTAGCGCAGGTTTTAAGAAGGGTAATTACAAATGGCAATGACTGAATCGGTTAAAGATGAATTAGCCAGACTTGCCATCACTAAACCTTGTTGTCGCAAAGCCGAAGTTTCAGCATTGCTTAGATTCGCTGGCGGTTTACATGTTGTTGCCGGAAAAATTATGGTTGAAGTAGAAGTTGATGCCGCTCAAACTGCAAGGCGACTTCGTAAAGATATCTCCGAAATTTATGGTCATGAGAGTGAACTTTCTGTAGTCACATCAAGTGGAATGCGAAAAGGTTCAAGGTATGTAGTTCGAGTTATTGCAGATGGTGAAGCCTTAGCAAGACAGACCGGTTTAATCGATGCAAATAACCGCCCGGTTCGGGGTTTACCGCCGCAAGTTGTTTCAGCAGCATTATGTGATGCCGAATCTGCGTGGCGCGGTGCGTTTTTAGCTCATGGTTCATTGACTGAACCTGGTCGTTCATCAGCTTTAGAGATTTCTTGTCCTGGTCCAGAAGCAGCATTGGCGTTAGTTGGCGCCGCTAGAAGATTAGGAATCACTGCCAAAGCGCGCGAAGTTAGAAGTGTTGATCGAGTTGTTATTCGCGATGGTGATGCAATTGGTGCGCTACTAACAAAAATTGGCGCACACGATTCAGTACTTGCTTGGGAAGAGCGAAGAATGCGTCGTGAAGTTAGAGCGACTGCAAATCGATTAGCAAATTTTGATGATGCAAATTTAAGAAGATCTGCCAGGGCTGCGGTTGCAGCATCAGCTCGAGTTGCTAGAGCGTTAGAGATTTTGGGAAATGAAATTCCAAATCATTTGGTGCAAGCTGGAAAATTAAGAATTGAACACGGGCAAGCAAGTCTGGAGGAATTAGGTTCTCTTGCATCTCCACCAATGACAAAAGATGCCATTGCTGGCCGCATTAGAAGATTATTGGCAATGGCCGATAAACGAGCCAGAGATTTAGGTATTCCAGATACTGAAGCAAGTGTTACGCCAGATTTATTGAATTAAGTTCTCACTTTTCTTCCCTGTATAATTAGCACCTCGCGACAACGTCGGTCGCATCAATCTGTAAGAGTTAAGGGTCAAAATGATTAAAGTTGGAGTAAACGGGTTTGGCCGAATCGGCCGAAATTTCCTAAGAGCGGCACTTTCTGGAAAAGCAAACTTTGAAATAGTTGGCGTAAATGATTTAACCGCTACTTCTACTCTGGCGCACCTTCTTAAATATGACTCAATTCTGGGCAGATTAGATTTACCAGTTTCACATACTGAAAATTCGATAACTGTCGGCGGTAAAACAATTGCAGTCAGCGCCGAAAAAGATCCAGCAAATCTTCCTTGGGGAAAATTGGGTGCAGATGTTGTAGTCGAATCCACCGGAATTTTCACTAAAGCATCTGATGCCGGCAAACATATTTCAGCTGGCGCAAAGAAAGTTGTGATTTCAGCTCCTGCTACCGATGAAGACATCACAATTGTTATGGGTGTTAACGAAAAAAATTACGACCCAGCAAAACACAAAATTATTTCTAATGCTTCCTGCACTACAAACTGCTTAGCGCCAATGGCAAAAGTTCTGCACGATGAATTCAAAATTGTTCGTGGACTTATGACCACAATTCATGCTTATACAAATGATCAAGTGATTTTAGATTTTCCACACAAAGATTTGCGACGTGCCAGAGCAGCTGCGCTTTCAATCATTCCAAGCTCAACCGGAGCAGCAAAAGCAATCTCGTTAGTGCTACCGGATTTGAAAGGTAAGTTAGATGGTTTTGCGATGCGCGTGCCAGTGCCAACTGGTTCTGCCACCGATTTAACGGTAGAACTTGCTAAAGAAGTTTCCGCAGAACAAATTAATGCAGCAATGAAAAAAGCAGCAGAAGGTTCCTTAAAGGGTTATCTGACTTACACCGAAGATCCAATAGTTTCTGCAGATATTGTCACCGATCCAAGCTCTTGCATCTTTGATGCCGGATTAACTAAAGCAATTGGATCAACCGTAAAAGTTGTCGGTTGGTATGACAATGAGTGGGGTTATTCAAATCGTTTGGTTGACCTAATCAATTACATCGGTAAATCTTTGTAATCTGATTAATGAATCTAGATCAAGCAAAGTTAGCCAATAAAACCGTCGTACTTAGGTGCGATTTAAATGTGCCGTTGCAAAATGGCCAAATTACAGATGATGGTCGGATTCGCGCTGCTCTTCCGACTATCGAAAAGCTTCTCTCTAATAACTGCAAGATAGTTTTAATTGCACACCTTGGCCGTCCTAAGGGAGAGCGAAAACCAGAACTTTCACTTCTGCCGGTAGCGCAAAGGTTAAGAGAATTAACTGGTCGCACCGTGCATTTTTCCGAGAAAATTACTGGGGCCGATACTCATGTATTAAATACCGGCGAAATAATGTTGCTTGAAAATATTAGGTATGAAGCGGCAGAGACCAGCAAAGTTGATGCCGAACGTGAGGCGTTGGCAGAAGAGTTAGCAAAATATGGACAGTTTTACGTAGGCGATGGATTTGGTGCGGTACATCGAAAACATGCTTCGGTATATGAATTAGCAAAACGTTTACCTCACGCAACAGGTTACTTAATTGAAGCAGAGGTAACTATTTTGCAGAAGTTAACCCAAAATCCAGATCGTCCTTATGCAGTTGTATTAGGTGGTGCAAAAGTTTCCGACAAACTTGGCGTAATTTCCCATTTATTGGAACGAGTCAATTTATTAGCAATTGGTGGCGGAATGGCGTTCACATTTTTAGCCGCGCAAGGATTTTCAGTAGGTAAATCGTTGGTCGAGCAAGATCAAATTGATACCGTTAAAGGTTTAATTGCTAGGGCAGCTGAATTAAATGTGAAATTACTTTTGCCAGTTGATGTAGTTGTGGCTCCAGAATTCAAAGCAGATGCTCCAGCGACAACTGTTGCCGCAGACCAAATTCCGGCAGATCAAATGGGATTAGATATCGGGCCAAAAAGTTCGGCGCTGTTTGCATCAGCAATTGCAAACTGCAAAACTGTTTTCTGGAATGGCCCAATGGGTGTTTTTGAGTTTGCCAATTTTCAAAATGGAACTAAACAAATTGCTACAGCCCTTACGCAAATATCTGGAATTTCTGTGGTTGGTGGCGGCGACTCGGCGGCCGCAGTACGGCAATTAGGGTTTAAAGATGAGATGTTTGGTTATATTTCCACTGGCGGGGGAGCTTCGCTGGAATATCTTGAGGGTAAATCTTTGCCAGGCTTAGCGGCTTTAGATTAAGAATTTATGGGGATGAATTGAACGCAAATCGAAAACCATTAATTGCCGGTAATTGGAAGATGAATTTAAATCATCTAGAAGCAATTGCGGTAACGCAAAAACTTGCCTTCTCTTTAGAAGAGCGAGATTTTGATGCCGTTGATGTCGCAATAATTCCACCATTTACCGATATTCGATCGGTACAAACTTTGGTTGATGGTGATCGTTTGCGACTGCAATACGGAGCGCAAGATTTGTCATCAGAGACTGGCGGTGCATTTACCGGAGATATCTCTGGAGGAATGCTTAAAAAACTTGGCTGCACTTTTGCAGTTGTTGGGCATAGCGAAAGACGAACTATTCACGCAGAAAGTGATCAATTAGTAAACAAGAAATTGAAAGCGGCTTTTAGTGCAGATTTAATTCCAATTTTGTGTATTGGCGAAGAGTTATCGATTAGAGAATCTGGCCAACATGTTCAGTATGTAACTGATCAATTGGCCGCTGCGATTAGTGCAATTCATAAGCCAGAACTAAAAAGATTAGTAATTGCATATGAACCTGTGTGGGCAATTGGAACTGGTAGAACTGCAAGTGCCGAAGATGCGCAAGAGGTTTGCTTAAGCATTAGAGAAAAATTTACAAAACTTGCAAATGAAGAGATCGCTCAAAATTGTCGAATTCTTTACGGTGGTTCAGTTAAATCTATGAATATCGTCGACATTATGAGAATGCCAGATATTGATGGAGCATTAGTTGGTGGCGCGAGCCTTGATCCAGAGGAGTTCGCCAGAATTTGTAAGTTCCATAGAGTGATGGATAAGCCCGATTTGCGTCCAACCGATAGAATAAAGTCATGAAATTAGGAATTTCCATTTTTCTTGTAATCACCAGCATTTTGATGATTATTTTGGTTTTGCTGCACAAAGGTAAGGGCAGTGGTTTATCCGATTTATTTGGCGGCGGAATCTCATCAACTTATGGTGGTTCATCTGTAGTTGAAAAGAATTTAGATCGAATCACAATTGTGATTGGCGGACTTTGGTTTGCTTCAGTTGTCGCATTAAGTTTGTTGCTTAAGGCTTAAGGGGAAAATACTTATGGCAGGTGGCAGTGCAATTCGCGGTAGCCGTGTCGGCGCCGGACCAATGGGAGAAGCTGAACGTGGCGAAGCAATCGCCAGGTTTCGAGTTTCCTACTGGTGCGCAAATGGTCATGAGACAAAGCCAAGTTTTGCTGAAGATGGCACCGTTGAAGTTCCAGATGAATGGGATTGTCCACGTTGTGGTTTTCCAGCTGGGCTAGATAAAGATGATCCACCAATGCCGATGAAAAATGAGCCCTACAAAACCCATTTGGCTTACGTTAAAGAGCGCCGTACCGAAGCAGAAGCTTCAAAGATTTTAGATCAAGCGTTAAAAAAATTACGCGGCGACGATTAATTTATTTAATTCCGCAATAGCCTTTTTAATATCAGAAACCTCAATCACAATTACAGTTCGCTGACGTTTCTCTAAAGCTATTCGATCACCATCGGCTTGTGCCGAAATTAACCGGGCGAAACTGAATTTTTGACCAGGAACTATTGGTCCGTTCAAATCAGCATCAGAATACTGACTAACTATTTGAATAAAGATTGCCGCTTGTGGGCCACCTTTATGAAACTGTCCGGTGGAATGTAGAAATCTTGGACCATAGCCAACCGTTACCGGACGTTTTATGAATCTTGCAAGATTTTCTTGTAGTTCAAATAGTTCACTATCGAAGTCTCGATGTATATAAGCCATAACTGCGAGATATTGAAAATCCATTTTCCTAATTTCAGAAATATTATTTAGCTGTTGTTCCGAGTAGATAGTGAAATTCTCTCCGGAATTTCTTTTTGGTGGTTTAGAGCGAGTTGAATTTAAGGCGATGTTGGTTTGCTCTTTAGCCTCGGCCACATTGGGTTGATTAAAAGGATCTACTTTCAATAAATATCCAAGCAACGCGGTAGCCCACTCCCAAATAAAAAAGGCTGCGCCCAATGGCGCTGTGATAATTAAATCGTATTGCTCATTTGCCATTGCAAGATTTTTAGAAGTGGTCACAATTCCTATTTCATCACTGCCATTAATTTGGGAGCCGATTTGACGGACCACAACAGGCAATCGGCCAGTTTGATTTTTGCCGGTTGATTCAGCCACCAGTTGCTCTAGCCAATCTGAAAAACCAACTAAATCTGATGTGTCATCACTTACAGTAAAGAAAAGTTGAGTTTGGGTGAACAAAAGCGCGGCCAAACTGATAGCCGGCGAATCAACCTGCAACATCATTTTTAACGCACTTTCGGCATCATCTAACAATGTCGCCACATCAATACCAATCAATGCGCTTGGCACTAGACCAAATGCACTAAGCGCGCTAAATCGGCCACCAACCGTTGCATCTGCTAAAACCAACTTTAGATTTAGATCTTCAGCCATCTTTGCCAGCGCCGAGCCTGAATCGGTAACTATTACAAAATGCTTTTCAACACTTAAATTAAATTGTGTGAGGACTGATTTGATGTATTCAAATTGGGAGAGGGTTTCAATTGTTGTTCCAGATTTTGAACTAATGATGAATAATGTTTTAGACAATCTTTCTAAATCGTTGGGGATAGCAGCCGAGATTTGCCTTGGATCGGTCGAATCTAAAACCACCAATTTTTTGCCATAAGTCTTCGCAATTACCTCTGGGCCAAGCGATGAACCACCCATTCCACATAAGACAAAGTTTGTAATTGAATTAGATCTTGCCCAAGCCGATAGCGCATCTAAGGTTGGTAATAAATCTCGCGAGGATTTAGGAAGATTTACCCAACCCAAACGGGTTTTAGCTTCACTGTCTTTACCCCAAATAGTGTCATCTAACTTTGCTAGACGTTTTGAAATTTCAAGTAGTTCGGTCTGGATATTTGAATCTACTTTAGATAAAAGCCTTCCGGTAATTGAAATTGTTGAATCACTAGATTTAGTCATGTCATCAATTATTAATTGGGTTATTTTTGAGTTTGTTGCTAACAGTTGCAATCAAGTCATTCCAGGATGTTTCAAACTTTTTAACACCATCAGCTTCTAGAAAATTGAAAATACTTTCAAAATCAATTCCAGACATCGCCAATTTGGCGATTTGAGATCTAGCATTTTTGAAATTTGCTGAAATTGAATCACCATCGCACTTGCCCTGTGCAATTACGGCATTAAGTGTGGCTTCTGGCATCGTGTTTACAGTATCGGCAGCGACTAACTGCGTGACATACATAGTTTGGTCATACCTTGGATCTTTCACACCAGTTGAAGCCCAAAGTGGCCTTTGAACTTGTGCACCTTTTGCAGCCAGCGCTTTCCATCTGGGCAGTGAAATCATCTCGACGAAATCTTCGTAACACATAATTGAATTAGCAATTGCTGCCTTGCCTTTAAATTGTGAAAGTTCAGAGTTATCAGTCAGACGTTTATCAACTTCAGTATCGATTCGACTGACAAATATTGAAGCAACCGATTGAATCTCATTTATTGGTAGACCATTTTTAACCCGTTGCTCTAATCCTGCTTGATAAGCATCAAAAACTTCTCGATATCTAATTGGAGAAAATATTAAAGTCACATTCACGCTAAGTCCGGCGGCAATCACTTCAGAAATAGCGGGAAGACCTGGCTTGGTCGCCGGAATCTTTATAAAGAGATTCGGGCGATTAATTATCTGCCATAGCTCTTTTGCCTGTGCCACGGTTTTTTTAGTATCCATAGCAAATCTGGGATCAACTTCAATTGAAACTCTGCCGTCTCGACCTTTGGTTTTAGCGAAAACATCTTTGAACAAATCACACGCGGCTCGGACATCGTCAGTGGTTAATTGTTGAATAATTTCATCGACAGTTTTTGTGCCAAACTTCTTTATATCAGAATCGTATTTATCAGATTTTGAAATTGCATTAGAAAAGATGCTTGGGTTGGTAGTAACACCGACAACATTTTTTGTGGAAATTAGATTTGCCAGCTCACCATTTTGTATTCGATCGCGCGATAAATCATCTAGCCAAATGGCGACCCCTGATTTAGATATTTTTTCTAGAATTGGGAATGTATTGCTGCTCATGTCATCTCCTATTTTTGGAGATCAGATTTTCTACCGCACTTGCAACATTTTCAGGGGTAAACCCAAATTCTGTGAATAATTTGTTGGCACTGGCTGATGCACCAAAATGTTCTAATGAAATCGCTACGCCATCTGCACCAATATATTTATGCCAAGGCATTGCGATTCCCGCTTCTACGCTGACACGAACTGTAATTTCATCGGGAAGTACGGACTTTTTATAGCTTTCTGGCTGCCGATCAAACCACTCAAAACATGGAAAACTAATTACCCGAGTTGAGATTTTTTTTCCTTCCAATATTTTCGCCGCTTCGATTGCAATAGAAACTTCTGACCCAGTTGCCAATATTGCAGCAATTGGTTTATCTGAGGATTGCCAAATTACGTAAGCCCCATTACGCACACCCGCATTTGAATCACTTTTTGTATTTGCCAATGTTTCTAAAACTGGCAGGTTCTGCCGGGAGAGAATTAATCCGGCGGCGCGCTTATTTAAAATGATTTGTTGCCATGCTTGGCTCACTTCATTTGCATCTGCCGGTCTAACCACATCTAAATTCGGAATCGCTCGCAGTGCGGCTAAATGCTCAACTGGTTGATGCGTTGGTCCATCTTCACCTAATCCGATTGAGTCATGACTCCAGACATATGTAACTGGCAAATTCATTAGCGCTGATAAGCGCACCGCACCCCTCATGTAATCGCTAAAAACTAGGAAAGTACCTACGAAAATTCGACTGCACCCAAATAGTGCGATGCCGTTAGCGATTGCTGCCATTGCATGTTCGCGAATTCCAAAGTGAATAATGCGGCCATTTTCATCAGCGGTTTTCATTGTGCTGGAATTTGGTAAAAATGATCCGCCGTTTTCAATGGTGGTGTTATTACTGTCTGCTAAATCAGCAGAACCGCCCCAAAGTTCGGGTAACTGTTTTGCTAGCATATTAATTACTTTGCCAGAAGCTGTGCGAGTAGCAATACCTTTTTTCTCTTTATCCTCAAACTTTGGCAATTCTAGATTTGTTGGGATATCTAGATTCTTTATGCGGTCAAACAATTTACCCTTTTCTGGATTTTCCTGACGCCAACTTTGAAATTTTTTATCCCACTCTTTATATAGCGTCGTGGCTCGGGTTTTAACTTCACGCGCGTGCGCAAGTACTTTTTCGTCAACGTAAAAGCTTTTGGTTTCATCAAAACCTAAAACCGCTTTAGTCTTTGCAACTTCATCTGCTCCTAGAGCGCTGCCATGAGATTTTGCGGTTCCTTTAGCCGATGGTGCTGGCCATGCAATTACAGATTTCAATCTTATTAATACCGGGCGATCATTTATCTTTAATGCTGACAGCGCGGTAGTTTCAAATTTTTCTCGATCTACATCGCCATCTTTTTTCATTTCAACTTCAAAAACTTCCCAGCCATAAGCTTTATACCTAGCTGACACATCTTCGGTAAACGCTAAGTGAGTGTCGCCTTCAATTGAAATTCGATTGTCATCGTAAATTACTTTTAAATTGCCCAGTTTCTGGGTGCCGGCCAGCGAACTTGCTTCAGCGCTAATACCTTCTTGTAAATCTCCATCAGAACAAAGCACCCAAATATTTGGAGAAAATAATTCTGAACTTTCCAAATCGATGTTATCTGTTAAAAGTCCCCGCACAAACCTTGCTGCCATCGCCATGCCAACGCCATTTGCTACTCCTTGACCAAGCGGACCAGTAGTTGTTTCGACTCCAACTGTGTGTCCATACTCAGGATGACCAGGTGTTTTTGCGCCCCAAGTTCTAAAGGATTGCAAATCACTTAATTCGACTCCGTATCCGGAAAAAAACAATTGGATGTACAAAGTAAGAGATGAATGTCCGCAAGAAAGTATGAATCGATCTCGGCCAAACCAATTTGGATTTGCCGGATCATGGCGCAAAATTCTTTGAAATAGTGTGTAGGCAACTGGCGCAAGTGACATTGCAGTTCCGGGGTGGCCATTTCCAACTTTTTGAACCGCGTCCATCGCCAACACTCGTGCGGTATCTACCGCCTTGTCATCTAATTCATTCCATTTAGCAGTGATAGTCGTAATGGTATTTGTACTCATAGTTTTTTCATAGTGTCTATAAAGTCCGCAACTTAATTTGGCTTCTTTGAAATATAGCCCAGGTGTTTAGCCAGACCAAAACCGCGCCAAGCATATGTAGACCAACCAATAATTCTGGTACACCTGTGAAATATTGAACATATCCAATTGCTCCTTGCGAAAGTTGCAGAGCAAATACACGTAGTAGATTCTTACTTAACAAAGATTTCTTTTGGTATTTAGTAAAAACCCAAGTGGCAAAAGTGATAGCCACTAAGGCGATGA
>CAXBQO010000022.1:0-13123 GCA_963977945.1 uncultured bacterium | reverse complement strand
AATGCGCTTTACTCTCTTTATCTGCCAAATATCTGGATAATTTGGTGCGGTAATAACAACAATTTGATTTATCTTTAACTGTGGCAAAGCTTTTTTTACTTGTTTTGCCGAAATAAATTTAACCAGCAGAATTTTGCCGGCTGGCAAAGCAGGCGCCATAGATTCGCCATTAACTCTTATGAGACCAAACTTTATGAAATTGCGCATATGAATCTCACAAGTTTAATGAACTAGAACTTTAATGAACCGAAACTGCTCAAAATTAATGAACTGAGAACTACCTAAAAATCGCCGCTTTATGGTGGTTGCCCTAGACTTTTGTTCAAATTTCAGCCAATCAATTTAAGACCAATGAAATAGCGAAAGGTGCAAAAGTGAAATTAAAAGTTAATTCAGGTGTAAATAAATTCACCAAAAAACTATCGGCAAAATTTGTCACCGATGTTTACGCGCATTGCGATTTGCCATGCGGTGTCTATGATCCAGCACAAGCAAAAATCGAAGCGCAATCAGTTAAAGCTTGTATGGAAAAATATGCGGCAAGCTCTGATGCAGATTTCAAAGCTCGGGCAGTTGCGATTAAAGAAGAACGCAGCGAATTAGTTAAACATCACCTATGGGTTTTGTGGACCGACTACTTCAAGGCGCCACATTTTGAAAAGTACCCACAGCTTCATGGACTATTTAATGAAGCAACAAAATTAGCTGGAGCAGGTGGCAGCAAAGGTACAAACGATGTTGCAGTTGCCGATAAATTATTAGCGAAGATCGACGAGATCTCTGAGATTTTCTGGGCGACTAAAAAGTAATAACTTTTCCGCTGCCAAGATTTGAAGTGGAGCGTTCAGCCACTTTGGTCTCGGCGGCGGTTTTTGCCATAAAGGTAACTCTTTCAACAAATCTGCGATGTAATTTTGCTTTGGCAATTAGCCGAGCATTTTGATGAACTTCCGCCTCAAAATCTAACTCTTGATTTTCAAAACGATTACAACGTGCGGTGGCGTGTAATTCATTTCCAATTCCAACCGCACCACAAATTTCCAATTCAAATTTATCGGTGAAAGTAGTTTCGCCAAACTCTAAAAATTCCAAGATGGCGGTTGAACAAGCATTTTCAATTAGCGCAATCAATTGACTCGCAGCTACAACTGGAAGATCGTTAACCGCTTGTGCCACTGAAGTGTCGCCAGGTTTTACCGACATGGTTGACATACCAACCGCGCCAATGGCTTGCTCAGGTTTCATATTCACTACATTAGTGAATAGTTATTTATTCCAGCGGGAACTCTCTGTGAATTTCGCGTCGAATTTCTATTTGAGTTCCATCTTCAGTGGTGATTTCAGTGTGCGTTACCTCGCTGTAGAAGTAACTGCCGCTAACTCCACCTTGTGCGCCCGCCATTTGCTGCGAAATTTCTTCAGTTTGTTGTCTTACTCGATCATGTAACTCTTGTGGTGCTGGTTCAAATAAAGTTCTATTTAGTAAATCCCGCATCATAGAAAGCGCACGCTCTTCCGTCTCTTTCATTTGGCGACATGACAGACACTCTCCAAAATGAGATTCCACAGCGCTTACTTGGTCTTCATCAAATAATTCGTGATCTATGTACAACACAATTTGTGGTTGCACTTGTTCGCAGGAGATAAAAATGTTGTCAAAACTCATGATTTATTTCCCGATTTTTTATCTTTGAATCCGCGCTCTTTGGCATAACTTGCCAAAGCTTCTCGCAACATTTTGCGGCCGCGATGTAAGCGTGACATCACAGTTCCATTTGGCACACCGGTGATTTCGGCAATCTCCTTGTATGAAAAACCTTCAACATCAGATAAATAAACCGCCATGCGAAATTCTTCTGGCATTGAAGCGAGAGCATCTTTAACATCGCGATCTGCAATATTTTCTAGTACTTCATCTTCTGCTGATTTGCCTTCATTGCTGGTGTGCGAGGCAGCTTTTGCAATCTGCCAATCTTCAACTTCACCCGTTGATAATTGTGGTCGGCGTTGATCTTTTCGATAATTATTTATAAATGTGGTGGTGAGAATTCGATACAACCATGCTTTTAAATTTGTGCCAGGTTCAAATTGATGAAAACTTACAAATGCTTTGGCATAAGTATCTTGTACTAAATCTTGGGCATCGTGAGAGTTTTTGGTGTAACGAAGGGCTGCGTTGTAAAGCTGATCGGTGAAAGCCAGTGCATCTTTTTCAAATCTGGCAGTACGTGCAGCAATCGTCTCTTTTTCGCGATCGATTACTACCGGCAAATTATCGGAGCCACTCATCAGTGATAAATCTATCTCAGAGTCAAAAACCACATCTAATACCCCGGTGGCGCTCATAAAGGCTTAAACCAATTAAGCCGGTGGAGTATTCCCAGCGACGCTGATCATGAATAGCCCAGAAAATTTCGAGTAAATGGCGATATCAATTAAAAGGCGATATCAATTAAAAGGCGATATTAATCAAAAGACGGTATTGACTAATAGCCGAGGGAACTTAAAAGAGAGTCTGATCGGGAAGTATCTCGATAGGTTTAATCAGGTCAACTCCATTGTTTCGCGTCGAGTTCACTCGGGTAGAGACCGCAGTCGCAGTCAGATGAGCGGTGGAATTTTTAATCTGAAGTAATCCGCTAATTTGTTCTGGTTCTTGAATATCTTTATCTAGCCAATTTTGCCATTTATCTTTTGGTAAAAAAGTTGGCATGCGATTATGAATCTTGGCTAAGAAATCTTCGGCGGCGCGAGTAATTATTGCCGCGGTTGAAATTGTCGCACCAGTTTCATCTTGCCAACGTTCGTAAATTCCAGCCATTGCTAAAGTTTTATTGGCATCTTTATCGGAAATGTAAAACGGTTGCTTAGTTGGGTAATTTAATTCGGTTGCCCATTCATAATATCCACTTGCTGGAATCAAACACCGTTGAGATTTAAACGCTCTTCTAAATGTTGGTTTTTCAGCAACAGTTTCAATGCGGGCATTAATTGCCTGAGATTGAGATTTAATCGCATCAGCTTTTGATTTAGACCATGGTGCGATGATTCCCCAAGAAACATCGGTTAACTCTCGTTTTGAATTTTGTTCATTGTTTCGAATTATGTAAATCGGTTGCGTCGGTGCGATGTTCCAACTTGCCGGCAAAATTGCGCCGGTATTTCCAGCGGTAATTTCAAATTCATCAATTAATTCATCTGGCAACTTTGAAATAGCAAAACGACCGCACATGAGAACAGGTTACTCCGTTAGAATTGCGCATATGTCATGGATAAGTAGATCTATTTAGTTGCATGACTTACTCTATTTGGAATGCTCCCACATTAGCGCCAGACAATAAATTTAATTCAATACTCACAATTCCTGGTTCAAAATCAGTCACCAACAGAGCGCTGATTCTCGCGGCGCTTTCTAATTCACCATCTACTTTGATTGCACCACTTATTGCTCGTGATACACAATTGATGATTAAAGGTTTACAAGCAATCGGAATCAAAATTGAAAATGTCGAAATCGATGGTCAAAGCGCGGTGAAAGTTACTCCAGCAAAATTAAATGGACCGGCGCAAATTGATGTCGGAAATGCTGGAACGGTAATGCGATTTTTACCGCCAGTGGCAGCGCTTGCAAATGGATTGATTCATTTTGATGGTGATCCGCGCTCACATGAGCGACCTATAGATGAAATTATCAAAGCCCTAGAAAATTTAGGTGTAACGATTGAACATAATAATAAATATCGTCTGCCAATCACCATTAACGGCAGTGGCAAATTAACTGGCGGAAAATTAGAAATCGACGCCAGCGCTTCCAGTCAATTTATTTCTAGTCTTTTATTGATTGCCCCTTGCACTGAAAACGGTATCGAAATCACAAACGTTGGTAAAAGTTTGCCATCGATGCCGCACATTGAAATGACAGTTGAGATGTTGCGCCAATTTGGGGCAAAAGTTGAGCAGATTCAGGCTCAAAATAATTCTGCTGCAATGACCTGGAAGGTAAGTTCGGGCAAACAAGATCAAAGCGCGCAGCTACGTGGACAAACTTTAATTATTGAACCAGATTTATCTAACGCTGCCCCATTCTTAGTGGCCGCGATGATTTGCTCTTCAAAGGTAACAATTAGAAATTGGCCAAGTCGCACCAGTCAGCCCGGTGATCAACTTAGAAAAATCTTGACTCAAATGGGAGCAAACATACAACTTCAAAATAATGATTTAATTTTAAATTCTGATGGCGAAATAAGAGGCATTGATATAGATATGGGACAAATCGGCGAATTAACTCCAACGATTGCAGCCCTGGCTTGTTTTGCAAATAGCAAAACTATTTTGCGAAATATTGGACATTTGCGAAAACATGAAACCGATAGATTAAAAGCGATTGCTACCGAATTTAATAAATTCGCTACTAATAATGGAAAAAATTCCATGCCTTCCCTAGTAGTGGAGGGCGAAGACTATTTAGAAATAAATCCGCAACCACTTACTACTCCTGGTTCAATATTTAATACATACGAGGACCATCGAATGGCTACCGCAGCTGCAATTTTGGGTTTAAAGGTGGCAAATGTTCAGGTAGAAAATATTGAGACCACCCGCAAAACTTTGCCGGATTTTCCAGGACTTTGGCGGAGTTTAATTGGCGCGTAAGTTTGATAACGATGACTCTGGAATAAGTCAGGGTTCAAAACACTCAAAACTTAGAATCAAAGAGCAGCGTCGTACCGGCAGTAAATCTAAATCATCTGCTCGCACCAAAGATCGGCCAGATTATTCAAAGGCGCAAATTGGTTTTGTGACCACTGTAGATCGCGGCCGAATTTTGTGTCGAATGAAAGATGGCACAGAAATTGTGGCGATGAAAGCTAGAGAACTTGGCAAAAAATCAATTGTGGTCGGAGATTTAGTTGGCCTAGTTGGTGATTTATCTGCAGCCGACGGATCGCTGGCGCGCGCAGTCTCAGTTTCTCCTAGAAGAAATTCACTAACTAGAACAGTTGATGACGAAGCAAACTTTGAACGCCAAATCGTCGCCAATGTTGATCAGATGGCAATTATGGTTGCATCTACAAATCCAGAACCTCGACACGGTTTTGTCGATCGGGCGCTGGTAGTGGCATTTGATCAGGCAATAAAACCAATAATTATTATGACCAAAATTGATTTACAAAAAAATGATGAATTTTTACATCCATATTTTGATTTAGGATTGAAAGCAGAACAAGATATTTTTCAAATAAATAAAACTTCTAATCTAGAACCACTCTTAGAAAACTTAATTGGAAAAACTACCGTCTTTATTGGCCACTCCGGAGTTGGAAAATCTAGTTTGGTTAATCGATTAGTTGGTACAAATACCAGGCAAACTGGTTCGGTAAATGAAACTACTGGTAGAGGTCGCCACACCTCATCAAGTGCATTTGCAATTTCGCTCGACAAAAATGGCGGTCAAATAATTGATACTCCTGGCGTTCGCTCATTTGGAATTTCGCACATCAAGTTAAATCGAATCTTTCACGCTTTCCCAGAACTTGAAGAGCAACTTGCAAAATGTCCTAAAAATTGTTCGCACATAGAAGTAGCTTGTGCCTTAAATCAAATTACATCGGAAAATATCTTGATCCGAGTTGAAAGCTTGCGCAGAATGCTGGCTTCAATCGCTTAAAAACTATTTTTTAACTTAAATCACTAAAGCAGCAGAAAGTTAGAGAAAAATAAGCCAGATTTAAGGCAAGTAAAGTAGTGGGTATGGCTGTTCGTCAGGTTGATTTAAAAGTCACTGGAATGACATGTGCTTCATGTGTTAATTCGGTAGAGCGCTCTTTAAACAAAATTCCTGGGGTTCAAGCGGCAGTGAATTTAGCAATGGAATCAGCGCACGTATTAGCGCCAGCTGAAGTTAGCGAACATGATTTAATAAAACAGATTGAAGCGGCAGGTTATAAAGCCTCGGCTTTTAAAATTGAAACTGAATCCTTTCAAAAATCTAGTCGTTTGGGATTACGAGTTTTAATCACCGCTATTTTTGCGATACCAACAATTGCAATCAGCATGATTTCAACGTGGCACGCACCAGTTGATAAATGGTTAACGCAATTAATAATTGAAGTTCAACAAATTTGGGCCAGAAACTTTAACTCTGATTACAAAGCAAGATTACTAATTGACCCAACCGCGTCATTAAAAGTTTTTGAGCCGACCGCGCATCCGCATATTTGGCTGCAGTTACTTCTAGCATTTCCGATTGTTTTCTTTTTAGCTTGGCCGATTCACCGGGCAAGTTTGCGAAATTTAAAGCATCCAACAATGGACACCTTAGTTTCAATTGGTTCGCTAACTGCATTTGGCTGGAGCGCTTACTCAATTTCAAATCCTAAATATCAAATGAGTGGATTTTCTGAGGTAGCGGCTGCAGTTTTATTTTTTGTCATGTTAGGCAGATTTCTAGAACATCGTGCGAGAAAATCAGCATCTAGTTCATTAGTTGAACTCTTCAAATTAACCGCCGGGCAGGTTGAAGTTATAAATCGCGGTTTGCCGCAATTAATTGATATTTCAGAGTTGCAAGTTGGAGATCAATATCGGGTCAAACCTGGTGAAAAAATCGCAACTGATGGAAAAGTTGTAAGCGGGTTTAGCAGCGTCAACAATTCGTTTTTAACTGGCGAATCAGTTCCAGTTGAGGTTAGCGAAGGTGCCACCGTCTTTGCCGGCGCAATCAATAACAATGGCGCCTTAATTATTGAAGCCACCCAAATTGGATCAGAAACTCAAATTTCCCAAATCACCAAATTGATTTTGCAAGCACAAAATCAGAAAGCACCCGCCCAAATATTGGCAGATCGAATAAGTGCAGTATTTGTTCCGATTGTGATTGCACTTTCACTCTTAACATTTTTAGTTTGGCAATATTTGCCTAATTTTGCGCCAAGTTTTGCGGAAAATTTAGCGTCAAACTTCGGTGTCGCATCATTTGGCGTTCTAACTCATTCTCTGCAAAATGCCATCGCAGTAATTGTTGTCGCCTGCCCATGTGCGTTAGGCCTAGCAACACCAATTGCACTTATGGTCGCCGGTGGACGTGGCGCGCAATTGGGAATAGTGCTGCGCTCTCCCCGGGCGCTACATCGAACAAATGAGATCACTGATGTGATTTTTGATAAAACCGGAACAATTACAGCCGGATCACTAAAACTTTTAAATATGGAATTAGTTGAAACCCCACTTGATAGCAAAGATGGATCGACCACTTTCTCTACAAACAATTTGCTTTCATTTGCACTTGCCATTGAAAAACTAGATTCGCATCCGATAGCAAAAGCAATTGCGACTGCAATTGAAGGTTTGGGTGTTCAACTTTCACAAGTAAGTGAATTTGAACATCGCCCGGGCCAAGGAGTTGCGGCCAGAGTAAATGGAAAACATGCGGTGTTAATTGGTTCGCCGGTTTCAATCGCACGTGCTAGTGCTGCGTTTCATCCACGAATTCAAAATGCCATTAATAACGCAACAAAAAATGGCAATTCAGTTGCGATTTTGGCAGTTGATGGATTGGCATATGGAGTTTTTGAAATCGGTGATGTGGTTCGACCAGAAGCGGCAACCGCAATTAATCTTGTGAAAAAGCGAAATATAAAAAGTTGGTTAGTGACTGGTGATAATCAAAAGGCGGCTGTGCATGTAGCTAAACAACTTCCAATTGAAATTGAATCGGTTAAATCAGAGGTTTCACCACAAGGTAAGTGGGAGTTTGTAAAAGAATTGCAAAGAGAGAACAAGAAAGTTTTGATGATTGGTGATGGTATAAATGACGCGGCAAGTTTGGCACAAGCCGATTTAAGTATGGCAATCGGAACTGGAACCGCCACCGCAAATGCTGCCGCTGATATTAGTTTGGTAAATCCTTCACTTCTCACAGCAATTTCAGCACTTGATCTAATGGCAAAAACTAATCGCATTATTCGCTCAAATCTAGGTTGGGCTTTTATTTACAATTTAATCTGTATTCCACTCGCCGCAACTGGAACATTGCCTGCGATGTACGCCGGAATCGCAATGTCGCTATCAAGCATTTTTGTCTCAATAAACTCGTTGCGAGTAAAAATATAAATAAATATTGGTAGCGGGGGCAGGATTTGAACCTACGACCTCTGGGTTATGAGCCCAGCGAGCTACCGAGCTGCTCCACCCCGCGTCGGTTAGTTGTTAGCCTATTTCAAAATCCGCTTTGGGCAAAATCA
This sequence comes from uncultured bacterium, assembly GCA_963977945.1. Taxonomy (GTDB): domain Bacteria; phylum Actinomycetota; class Actinomycetes; order Nanopelagicales; family Nanopelagicaceae; genus CALMJB01. The sequence goes on along the minus strand of CAXBQO010000022.1, from coordinate 4,880 downwards.
ATAACTATTTGCGTTAGATGAGCAGGTTCATTCATCTAATTAAATTAACTAATTAATTTGATTAATTTGATTAATTTGACCAATCAAATTAGTTGGTTCAACTAGATAGTTGAGATTGATTAGCGATTTTGCGCAGCGGCAAGAGCAGCTAATGCAGATTCAAGTCTTGCTCTAGCTCTATCCATTGCCGCACCATCCAGATTTTTCTGGGCTGCGATGTAATCTTTGTAAGCTTGTTGAACCGAAGCAATTGCAGATCTCAACGCTTGGTTATTTGTAGCCGTGGTATTTCCAGTGCCGGTAGATGTTGATCCAGAGTTAACTGAAGTGCCAGAGTTTCCACCAAATACTTGATCAAGTGCGCCTTTTAGTGTGTCATCAAAACCAATTTGATCTCCGAATGAAACCAAAACTTTTTGCAGCAACGGATATGCAGCTGCGTTAGAAGTTGCTCTGACATAGACCGGTTGTACATATAACAAGCCTTGGCCAACTGGCAGAGTTAATAAATTTCCAAGCACAACATCTGATCCACCTTGGCGAAGCAATGACAAAGCTTGAGCAACCTGCGGTTTGGCTTCAAAGTTTGATGCAACTTGTGAAGGACCAGCGATGTTTGTCGAACGTGGTAATTGTAAAACTGTGATCTTTCCGTAATCAGGTCCGTAATCAGAGTTCACAACTGCCAACGCCGATAAGTTTTCTCGACCACCACGTGGCACAAACGGAGTAGTTAATGAAAATGTTGGTTTCTCTTGGCCAGGTAGTTGCAACGTTAAGTAATACGGTGGTTGATTGCCAGAGTTTGCACCAAATGTTGATGGATCACGTGGTACTCGCCAGAAATCTTGACCACCATAAAAAGCTGACGCGGTCTTTACGTGATATGCGCTCAAGATGTCACGTTGTACTCGGAACATATCCTCTGGATAACGAATGTGCGATAACAAATCGGCAGAGATTGCACTCTTTGGTTGAACTGTTCCGGGAAATGCTTTTGCCCAAGTTTTTAAAACTGGATCACTTTCATCCCATGAATAAAGCGTGACTTTTCCACTATAAGCATCTACGGTGGCTTTGACAGAATTTCGAATGTAATTAACCGATCGATTATCAAGAGCTGAAATCGCAGTTGATCTACTGGTTAGTGCATCACCGGTTGCGGAAAGGTTTACTTTGCGCGAATTCGGATAACTATTTGATGTGGTGTAACCATCGATAATCCAAGTGATTCGGCCATCAACAACAGCAGGATAAGGATCGCCATCTAACGTTAACCACGGCGCAACTTTTGCTACCCGATCTCGCGGATGACGTTCAAATAAAATTTTTGATTCACTATTAATTAAATTGCTCAGCAAAATTCGCTGCTCTTGATACTTAAGTGCAAACACGATTCGATTTACCAGCGAACCAATTGGCACTCCGCCTTCGCCGGTGTACATGTAATTTTTCTGTCCGTTTGCCGATTTGTCATCGGGATAATCAAATTCGGTTGGATTAGATGCGTTCCCACCCACTATTGAATATGCCGGAACATTTTCACCAAAATAAACACGGGGTTCAAAATTTCCCAGCCCAGTAGTTGGTGGAATATCGCCAACTACGAAAAATGGTTTGCCATCTGGATCGCGGGTATTTCCAAATGCTCCAACTAAGCCAAATCCGTGGGTATAAACCAGGTGATCATTAATCCAGTTTCGATTTGGATTTCCGGCCAAATTTAACTCTCGAACCGCCAGCACCATATCGCGCGATACGCCATTAACTTTGTAACGATCAATATCCAAAGAATCGGCAAATGTGTAATAAGGCTTAATTTGTTGCAACTGTCTAAATGTTGCTGACACTACGTTTGGGTCAATTAATCTGATGTTAGAAATCGTCGCAGCATCATTTGCCAATTGACCAGCGCTGGTTGAAACCGTGGCTTGATAATCCTTAATTTCTACGCCATCGATTCCGTATGCAACTCGAGTGGCATCAATATTTCGTTGAATAAACGGCGCTTCTTTTGCCGACTCATTTGGTTTTACTTGAAATTGTTGAATCGCACTTGGGTAAACGCCAGCAAGTAGTACAGATGAAATCACCATAAGTGCAACTCCAGCTGAAGGAAGCAACCAAGATTTACGGAAAATGCTGGCAAAAAATAATAATGCGCAGATAACTGCAATCGCAGCCAAAATAGATTTAGCCGGAAGTACCGCATTTACTTCGGTATAAGTTAATCCGGTAATTAATCTGCCCTCTTTCAATGACAGGGCATAGCGATCAAACCAATATGCAATCGCTTTTAGTGAAACTAATATTCCAAGCAAAATTGAAAGTTGTACCCGAGCCGCAACGCTGGTGCGCTCATCTCGTACCTGCAATCGCAACCCACCATAAATGTAATGAACTATTGCGGCGGCGATAATCGATATAACTACAGTTGAAATTCCCCAACCAATTAATGTCTGATAAATCGGTAACTTAAATGTGTAAAAGGAAATATCTTTTCCAAATTGCGGATCTTTTACCCCAAAATCAGCGGAGTTTTGAAACTGTAACCAGTTTGACCACAACCTGGCTCCGGAAGTACCAGAAAAATAAAACAGCGCTAAGAAAATTCCGATGGTGACAAAACGTTTAATTGGTTCAATTGTGGTGCGATAACGTTCTAAATTATCAGCTTCAACTGCCACCGGTACATAAATCGGGCGTTTGCGATAGGCGAACCAAATATTTCCAGTAACAATTAATGAAGTTAATAAACCAAAACCTACAAATAAATAAATTTGAGTGAACAAAATTGTTTGCCACACCTTTAAAAAGCCAACAGATTTAAACCACAAAATATCGGCGTAAAAACCAGAGAGTGAAACTAAAATTAAAAATAGAACTACAACTATTCCGGCAGTTATTGTTAATGGGCTAACTCGACGAGAGCCAGATTGACGCTTGCGACCAAACCCGCCAAATGGGTTATTTAATGGGCGATCAAATGGATTATTTCCACCAGAATTTCCAAAAATGCTCATAGCCGGTGAAGCCTATCTGTCACAGGTCGGGAATTTATAACCGGGATTTTGAGATTGGCGCAACACATCTAACGCTTCTTTTAAGGTGCTTACTGGGGCGAGCGTCATTGAGCTTGGCACATTTGTAATATCAATACAGTTCTCAGTTGGTGCTAAGAAAATCTTTACTCCCGCTGCTTTTGCCCCGGCAATTTTCTCCATAATTCCACCAATCGGACCAACTTGTCCATCAGGAGTAATTGTTCCAGTGCCGGCAATATTTCGCCCGTTGACTAAATTCTCAGGTGTTAACTTTTCAATTATTCCCAGCGCAAAAATTAATCCACCGCTTGGGCCACCGGTATTTTCAATATCAACAGTTACTTTAACCGGATAAGAAACATTGTTTTCTAAAGTTATGCCAATAAATGCTGAATTATCTGGGCGGCTGATTAATTTTACTGGTGCAGTTTTTTTCTCTTCACTTTTATTTATAAATTCGATTGTCACAGAATCACCTGGTTTTTTGCTCGAGATTAATTTTGCAACTTGTTCAGCCGATTGAATTGGTTTGTTATCGATTGATAAAAGTTGATCGCCGGTTTCTAAAATACCTTTTGCATTTGAACTTGGATTTATGATTCCAACTAAAATTTTGCTCTCACCTTTATAGCCAAGATAATTCAAAGCCGCTTGTGTGGCGTTAGCTTGCGAATCTCGCATTTGGGATTGGCCGGCGGCGATTGATTCCGCACTGGTCTCACCATCGTTATAGACATCTATTCGAGGTAGCACCGCTTCATCGCCCCTTGCCCACACCCACAAAATTGCCGCACCGGGAAGATAAACATCGGGGTTACTAACCAAGACCGAAGTGAGCGAAAGTTTTCCCGTGGTTGGGTATGTGGTGGCACCAGATATCTGAATGGTTTTAGCAAGCACATTCTCTGGCTCACCCGGAGTGATAATCACATATGGAGCTGGCCCTAGTAGCGCAATGGCTAACAGCCCAAAAAATAACTTTTTGCGTAGACCGAAGCGAAAACCAGCGGTCGAATTTGGATCGAGCGAATTACTCCAGAGTCTTGCGCGATTATTTTTTGTCTTGCTGAGCGGCCAAAGATTTTTGAAACCTTTGAAATTTATCGACCGAACGCGAAGTCTCATTCTCATATTTCTCTTGGAATTTACTAACCCATACAACATAACTAATTGAAACAAACACCGCCACTAATGGGATTACCCACCAAATTAATGCCGATGCCGAAGAGCTCACGGGGCGAGTCTATAAGTGGTTTGGGAATTTATCCTGCTGTTTTGGGGTTTACCCATTAATCTGGTGAGTAGTTTTAAAGAAGCAAAAAGGGGAATGACGTGAGTTTTGGATTTGGGCCAAATAATCCCAGTAATAATTCAGGTGATAACTCTGAAAATAATCCCAATAACGATCCAAGCAATAATCCAAGCAATAATCCCAACAACAATCCAAGCGACGCATCCAACTCCGGTGGACAACCAGATTTTGAAAAGATGTTGCGTCAGTTCACTCAACAATTTGGGGAACAGTTCACTCAATTAGGGCAACAGTTTGGACAACAGTTCGGACAATTAGGTCAACAATTTGGATTTGCCGGAACTAATCTCGCTCCCGGTGCTGCTACTCAATTAATTTCAACTGAAACAGTCAGAAAAATCGCCCGCGAAGTTAGTGGCGATGGTCAGCCAGTAGGTAGCGCAACTCAAAATGAGATGAAAGAAGCAATTGATATTGCAAATCTTTGGCTTGATCCAGAAATTATTTTTCCAGCTTCACTAACTAATTCAAATCCAGCTTGGAGTTTGCGCGATTGGATTGATAACTCATTAATTGGCTGGCAA
>CAXBQO010000021.1:0-13414 GCA_963977945.1 uncultured bacterium | reverse complement strand
CTCATCGGCACTTCGTACTTTGCAATATTCTTTTGTAGGTAATTTATTGCTTCCGTTGATTTCTCTACCGCAGTAATTTGTAAATCTCTGGCTTTAAGAGCAGCTTCGGCAAATAGCGCAATTGAAATCGCACCAGAACCTGCACCTAAATCAATAACTGATTTAACTTGATGATTTGCCCAAATAAATTGCAAAGCAATATCAACTAAAACTTCTGTCTCTGGTCGTGGGATAAGCACACCCGGACCTACAAATAACTCAAGATATCTAAATGGCGCTACGCCTAAAACATATTGAAGTGGTTGACCTGCTTCTCGCTCGCGACAAAGTGAGTCAAATTGTTCTTGTTGCGAAGAATCTAATTGCGATTTAATCGGAATATCTGTTCGCAATTGTTTTCTAGAAATACCTAACACGTGAGCCAAGATGATTTCCTGCTCGTGATTTTTAATCACAGTTATTCAGTTAATTTAGCGGCGCGATCAGCTTGTATGAGTGCAGAAATTACTGGTTCTAACTCACCATCTAAAACCACATCTAAATTGCTGGCTTTAAAATTTATTCGGTGATCGCTCAATCTATTTTCTGGAAAATTGTAAGTTCTAATTCGCTCGCTGCGATCGACCGTGCGCACCTGACTTTTTCGTTCCGCGGCTGCTGCAGCTTCAGCTGCCTCTTGTTTTGCGGCTAATAATCTGGCTCGCAAAATTCGTAGCGCTGATTCCTTATTTGATAACTGACTTTTTTCATTCTGACAGGAAACAACAATTCCAGTTGGAATGTGAGTAATTCGAACCGCTGAATCTGTGGTGTTAACGCTTTGTCCACCTGGTCCGGAAGAGCGATAAACATCAATACGCAATTCATTCATATTTATTTCGACTTCAATTTCCTCAGCTTCTGGCAAAACTAAAACTCCAGCAGCAGAGGTGTGAATTCTTCCCTGAGATTCAGTTTGTGGAATTCGTTGAACTCGATGCACTCCACCTTCAAACTTCAACTTAGCGTAAGGACTAGTTCCAAGAGCGGCTGCGCCTTTTGATTTAACCGCAATCGATACATCTTTATATCCACCTAAATCACTTTGAGTGGCGTCGATGATTTCAGTTTTCCAACCTTGTTTTTCAGCGTAACGTAAATACATACGAAATAAATCGCCAGCAAATAGCGCCGACTCTTCTCCGCCAGCACCCGCCTTGATTTCTAAAATTACATCGCGATCATCATTTGGATCGCGCGGTAGTAGTAACTCTTCAAGTTGAGCGCTTGCTAAATCAAACTCTTGTTTTAATTTTTCAACTTCCCCGGCAAAACTTTGATCTGCTTGTGCTAACTCTTCGCCCGCTGCTAAATCTGCTTTTGCACTTTGCCACTGTCGATAGCCAGCAATAATTGGACCAAGAGCGGCATAGCGTTTACCTAAACTGCGAGCGGTGTTTTGATCACTGTGAATTCCAGGGTCGGCAAGTTTGGCTTCGATTTCTTGATATTCACGCAAAAACTCTTCCGCTTTAATAAATTTATTATCAGCTTGGGTTTTTGATTCGCTCAATTTTGTCTCCCCTCTTTCTCTTGAATTTCCTTTATCTAACTTTCATTGATGAACTCTAAAAATAAAAAAGACCAAGTTTTTATCGAGTTTAACTTTGCGATTTTGAATTATTTCAAAATACAAAATTAGACCGATTGAACTTGGTCTTAATTAAAGCTATTTAGCGGTTTGTTTTTTCTTTAAGCGCTCTTCGAATTTAGCAACGCGGCCACCAGTGTCGAGGATGCGTTGTTTTCCGGTGTAAAACGGATGACATACCGAGCAAACTTCAACATAAATTGAGCCGCTCTCTTTAGTGCTACGTGTTGTAAAAGTTTCGCCACAACCGCAGGTCACTTTAGTCTCCACGTAATTTGGATGAATCTCAGGTTTCACTTAATTGCTCCTTAAATACCGGCCCAGAGTTTAACTTTTCAATTTCATTTACGGCAAATCTTGGGCAGTTGCTACTGAAATTCGAACCGTTAAACGCTGATTGAATTCTTAATCATCATCGCTATCGCGAGTTGATTCCTTGCCATTTGATTCCCGCTCTTTAGCTGGTGCGGAATCACTTGGCACGGTGGTCTTTTGAATTTGAAGTAAGAACTCAACATTTGATTTTGTTCCCTTCATCTTCTCCAGCAAAAGTTCCAAAGCCTGTTGTGGCTCTAGTGCATGCAAAACTTTTCGCAAACGCCAAACAATGTTTAATTCCTCTGAACCCATCAAGATTTCCTCTTTACGAGTTCCGGATGCATCAATATCAACCGCTGGGAAAATTCTGCGATCGGCAAATTTACGATCAAGTTTTAGCTCCATATTTCCGGTGCCTTTAAACTCTTCGAAAATAACCTCATCCATCTTTGAACCGGTTTCTACTAACGCAGTTGCCAAAATAGTTAAGGATCCGCCGTTTTCAATATTGCGAGCAGCACCAAAGAATTTCTTTGGTGGGTAAAGTGCTGATGAATCAACACCACCTGAAAGAATTCTTCCGCTCGCTGGCGCAGCAATGTTGTACGCGCGTCCTAAGCGAGTGATTGAATCCAACAACACAACAACATCGTGGCCAAGTTCGACTAAACGCTTTGCGCGCTCAATCGCAAGTTCTGCCACCGAAGTGTGATCATCAGCTGGTCGATCAAATGTAGAAGCAATTACTTCACCTTTAACCGAGCGTTGCATATCGGTAACTTCTTCTGGACGCTCATCAACTAACACCACCATTAAATGACACTCTGGATTGTTAGTAGTTATCGCGTTTGCAATTGCTTGTAACACCATTGTTTTACCTGCTTTTGGTGGCGAAACAATTAATCCGCGTTGTCCTTTTCCGATTGGCGCAATCAAATCAATAATGCGAGTGGTCAAAACATTTGGTTCAGTTTCAAGACGCAATCGCTCTTGCGGATAAAGTGGGGTTAATTTGGTGAAATCAATTCGATCCTTAGATTTATCTGGTTCGACGCCATTAATTGTGTCTACTCGAACTAATGCGTTGAATTTTTCACGTCGCTCACCTTCGCGCGGTTCGCGAACTACACCAGTGATTACATCACCTTTGCGTAATCCATATTTTCGAACTTGTTGCAGTGACACATACACATCATTTGGACTTGGTAGGTATCCGCTAGTTCTGATGAATGCAAAATTTTCTAAAATATCTAGCAAGCCACCAACTGGTAGCAAGACATCATCTTCAGAGATGACGATTTCTCGATCTTCGCGACCATCACGGCCACGTCCACGATCTCGACCACGACCGCGGCCACGATCGCGACGGTCGTATCTAGAGTTACGATCGTTGTCGCGTCTATTTCCACTTCGGGTATCTGAGTTATTGTCCGAGTTAGATTCGGATGCTTCGGCACCGACGCCGGTATTTGCAGCTTCTAAAGTGTCCACACTTGAGCTGTCATTATTTCTATCTGTCATGTTTTAGTTTTGTTTCCCTTTTTTTAGATTTTTGTATTTAGGTTTCTATATTTAGATTGTTGTTATTTGGTATTAACTAAGTCGATTTCTTTGATATCCAGATTTAAGTTGTGAGGCCCTGTTCTTATCTTTGCGAGGATTTTGAAAAGGATTTCGAAGGTAAATCTGAAGATTGATTGCGAACTATTTCTAGATTTGGTTCTAGCTATTTATTAGCAAATCGGTGAACCCGACGAGTATCACTCTAGCACAGAGGAATTGCCTAGTGAAAATTCCCGAGTGAAATCGGGGGTTTTTACTCCACACCACTTCGGGCAATAGCAAGTTTCATGCTGGTGAACCCTTTTGCAATTTCCGATACCTGATTTTGAATCTGATCTATTTCACTATCAGACCCAGAATATAAAACTAATACCGAAGGCCCAGCCCCCGATAACACCGCTGCTAAACCGGCACCGCGCAATTTATCAATTAAATCAATAGTTTTTGGCATAGCCTGCGCCCGATATTTTTGATGCAGTAAATCTTCAGTTGCGGCAAATAATAAATCTGCTCGCTGCGAAAGTGCGTGTACTAATAACGCGGTTCGAGATGAATTAAGAACTGCATCTTGATGTGAAATATTTTCAGGTAAAAGTTTGCGCGCTTTTGCAGTTGATAGCGCTGCATCTGGCACAAGTAGTAATGCATTTATCTCAGCCGCTACCGGAATTGAAACCGCCCGACCAAAAGTTTGGCTACCAATTTTTTCTAGCCATGCAATTGTTGCGCCGCCATAAAACGCGGCAGCCACATTGTCAGGATGTCCCTCTAATTCTGTGGCCAATGCAATTAACTCTTCATTGCTCATAAATTGTTCGCCAGTTAAAACTAAAGATCTAGCAAGTGCTAATCCGCCAACTATTGCTGCGGCCGACGAACCTAAACCTTTTCCATGTGGAATTGTGTTTAATGCCCGCAGCGCTATTCCTCGCGGTTTACCGCCCATATGCTCAAAGCCAGCCATCATTGCTTTAATAATTAAATTTTTTTGACCAGGTTTTCCCTCTTTGGCAAAACTTTCAGCACCTTCGCCAGTTACATCGACATCAATTAATTGTTCATCTAGAACTTGTGCGGCATAACGATCACGTAAATCTAATGCGATTCCTAAACAATCAAATCCTGGGCCAATGTTTGCACTTGAAGCCGGCACGCTGACTTGAGCCATGGTGGCTTTAAATGTCAGCGGATTCTTTTTTGCCATTGCGCTACCTTATCCGACCTATTTTCAACTGATTCTTCTCTTTAATTAACTTTAAAATTTAACTTAAACCGATTATTGCTGCAGCTTTGCTTAAATTATTTGGAATCACAATTGGTTTTGGCGCTTTTGCCAACACAGTTTGTGTGTCTTTAAGTCCATTTCCGGTCACTGTGATCACTATGCATTTTCCAGTGGGAAGTTTTCCTTGTCGTTGTTTTTTAAATAATCCGGCAATACCAGCAGCGCTGGATGGTTCAATAAATACACCTTCAGTTTTTGCAACTAATCGATACGCTTCCAAAATTTCTTGATCGGTTACCGCTTCTATTACACCGCCTGACTCTTTTCGAGCTGCGAGTGCGCTATCCCAAGAAGCAGGATTTCCAATTCGAATTGCGGTGGCGATTGTTTCTGGATTTTTTACAATTTTATTAATCACAATTGGAGCAGCCCCAGCCGCTTGAAATCCCCACATCTTCGGCAATTGTCTTCCCCGCTTTTTATACTCTTTATATCCCTGCCAATACGCGGTGATATTTCCAGCGTTGCCAACTGGTAACACATGAATATCTGGTGCGTGACCTAACTTGTCGATGATTTCAAAGCTGGCAGTTTTTTGGCCATGAATACGAAACGGATTAACCGAGTTAACAAGTTCAACTGGATACTTAGCCGAAAGATTTCGCGCTAATTTCAAACAATCATCAAAATTTCCATTTAATTGAATCAACATCGCTCCGTGCGCAATTGCCTGCGCTAATTTTCCAAGTGCAATTTTTCCCTTAGGAACTAAGACCACCGGCTTTAGATTTGCTTTGGCAGCATAAGCGGCAGCACTCGCGCTGGTATTTCCAGTCGAAGCACAAATAACAACTTGCGCACCTTTTTCAACCGCTTTAGAAATTGCCATTGTCATTCCGCGATCTTTAAATGATCCAGTCGGATTAGCACCCTCGACTTTTAACCAAATCTCATTATTTACGTTCAGATAAATTTCGCGCTAGCACTAATGGTGTGCCACCTTCGCGCAAAGTAATAATTGGAGTTTTACTAGTGACTGGCAACCAAGATCGATACTCGGTAATTACGCCGCGCCATTGGTGAGTTGCAGGTTTTATAAATCGCAACGGATTCAAATCAAATCTCACCTTCAACGCGAATAACACTTGCGACATCATCTACTACCGGCAATTTGGCTAAATCTTTAACTGTTGCCGATAAGTCTGACTCTTTACCTAAGTGAGTCATAATTGTTAATTCAGCATTTGTGCCTGCGCCATACTGTCTAACGGTTTGAATTGATACGTTGTGTTTTGAAAACTCTTGCGCCACCGCAGCTAAAACACCAGGTTTATCAGCCACATTTAATCTAATTAAATATCTAGTTAAAGATTGTGAAATCGATTCAATTTTTAAATCGGCATAATCACTTTCTTTAGGTCCGATGCCACCTGAAAATCTGTGTCTTGCCACCGCAACCACATCACCTAAAACTGCACTCGCAGTTGGTTCTCCGCCAGCACCTTTTCCATAAAACATCATCTGGCCAGCAGATTCCGCTTCTACGAAAACAGCATTAAATGCTTCTCTAACTGCGGCGAGCGGATGCTTTTGAGAAATTAACGTTGGATGTACTCGAACTGAAATACTCTTTTTATTATCGCCGTTATTTATTTGTGCAATTGCTAATAATTTAATTGTTAAGCCCAGCGCGTTCGCAACTTTGATATCGACATCGCTAATTTTGCTTATTCCTTCACAGTAAACATCTTCATCGGTAACCCGAGTATGAAATGCCAGCCCGGCCAAAATTGCCGCTTTTGCCGCAGCATCTTTTCCTTCTACATCTGCACTTGGATCAGCTTCAGCAAACCCAAGTTGTTGCGCACTTTTTAAAGCCGATGCAAAATTTTCACCGGTCTCACTCATTTTGGTCAAAATGTAATTTGTTGTGCCATTAACTATGCCCATTACTTTTATTACATGATCGCCAACAAGTGATTCTCTAAGTGGTCTAAGAATTGGAATCGCACCAGCAACCGCTGCTTCATAATAAAGATCAACATTTTTCTCATCCGCTAATGCAAAAAGTTCCGCGCCATGTTTTGCCAACAGCGCTTTGTTTGCGGTGACCACCGATTTTCCGGCACTTAAAGCACGTTTTATATAAGTACGAGCAGGTTCTATCTGGCCCATTAATTCCACAACTAAATCAATGCTTGAATCATTTAATATGGAATCAGCATCATCGGTGTAGGAAACATTTGCGTCGCGTTTTTTCTTAGCATCGCGGACTAAAACTTTTGCCAAATTAAGTTGGCCGCCAGCTCGCGCCGATAAATCTGCTTGGTTTTGTTGCAGTAAACGAATTACTTGCGCGCCAACATTTCCGGCACCAAGGATGGCGATGTTTAAAGATTTCATACTTTTAGAACTCATAAGCCCGCAATTATCTCAAACATCAGGGGTGCGAGATTCTTATTATTTTGATTGTTCTGATTGTTCGAATTATTCGGATTCTCTCTACTCAACATCAGTCGTTTCCTCTTCCACCTCAAGCGCCATCAAATCTGCAAAATTCTCTCGGCGAAGAATCTGTTTAGCTTTTCCATTTTGCACTGCTACCACCGCTGGTTTGGTGATGTGGTTGTAATTGCTCGCCATGCTTCGGCCATACGCACCAGTTGCCGGTACTAATAAAAGATCATTAACTTTTATATCTTCTGGAAAATCTTGTTCAAAAATTAAAATGTCGCCAGTTTCGCAGTGTTTACCAACTAAGCGGGCGCTTTCATTCATTTTGTTTGATTTCGGAGTGCGATTTGCAATCAACGCTTGATATTTCGCTTCATATAAAGCGGGGCGAATGTTGTCACTCATACCGCCATCAACTGAAACATAAGTACGTTTTTCATTATTTTCTAACTGCACCTGTTTGATTGTGCCAACTGAATACAAAGTGCTCATTGCTGGACCAATAATTGCTCGACCAGGTTCTAGCAAAATTGTTGGTTCAGAGAGAAGATGTTTCTGACAAAACTCTTTAATTTTGCGAGCAAATCTGGGAATCACATCTTTTGGAGAAAGCGATTTTTCACCTTCGGTATAAGCAATACCGAAACCGCCACCTAAATTTAAATTTGTTAATTCTTTTCCAAATCTCTCTTTGTAAAGTTTAAGAACTTCTAATAATCGAGTTGCCGCTAGTTCAAATCCATCTGTAGTCAGAATTTGAGAACCGATATGGCAATGAATTCCACTTAAATTTAAATTGCTATTTTTATCAATCAGTTCAATTGCGTTGATCGCAGCATTACTTGCGATTGAAAAGCCAAATTTAGTGTCCTCTTGCGCAGTAGAGATGTATTCGTGAGTGTGCGCAACAACTCCGGGAGTTAAACGAATGTGAACATTTTGAACTTTGCCCTGTTGCTTTGCAATTTTTGCTACCCGCTCAATCTCATAGATTGAATCCAAAACAATTGTGCCAACTCCAGCTGAAATCGCTTGATTTATCTCATCTTCAGATTTGTTATTTCCATGAAATTCTATTTCCGCTGCTGGAAATTGCGCAGACAAAGCGACTGCAAGTTCCCCACCTGAACAAACATCTAAACCAAAACCTAATTCATGCAACCATTTAGCAATTGCTCGACTTAAAAATGCTTTACCGGCATAAAAACATTTTGAACTTTGAAAGTGTTTGGCGAGTTCTACCTGCCAAGCTTTTGCCCGTTCTTGAAAATCTGCTACATCCATAACAAAGAGTGGCGTGCCGTATTTTTTTGCAAGCGCAGTAGTCGAACAACCAGCGACCGAAATTTGCCCACCAAATTGATTTGCTTCCAAAATCTTGGTGTTAATTGATAGAAAATCTTTTGGATAACTATCTTTTGGGTCACCGACATTAATCCCTTGATTTTTAAGTTGATTATTCATTTGCGTTTTCCACTACATTCGCTCCGGTGCTTCTACACCAATCAAATTCAAACCATTTTTAATAACTTGTGCTGTTGCTAAACAAAGTGTGACACGAATGCGATGAATCTCGCCGACCTTTTCTTCACCCATCGGCAATACGCGACAATCGTTATAGAACCGATGGTAAACGCCAGCTAATTCCTCTAAATATCTACAAATTCGGTGTGGCTGCAACAGCTGCGCAGAAGTTGCCACTACTTCTGGAAATTTAGCCAATGCAGACAATAAATCTATTTCCCGTTCATGCACTAAGAGATTTAAAAAGTCATCTTTAATTGGAGTAGGCAATGTATTTACTTTTAACTCAGTTGCATTGCGTAAAACCGCGCAGATTCGAGCGTGCGCATATTGCACGTAATAAACCGGATTGTCATTGGTATGTTTTTTTAACAGATCAACATCTAGCACCATCGGTGTATCAGTTGGATATCTCATTAGTGTGTAACGCGCAGCATCAACTCCGACTTTTTCCACTAATTCCGCTAGCGTAATAATTGTGCCGGCACGTTTAGAAAGTTTTAACTCTTGGCCACCTTCCATAATTTTTACCATCTGACCAATTAAAACTTTGACCGAACTTTCTGGATTATCACCAGCACAACCTGCTGCCGCTTTTAATCTGGCGACATAGCCGTGATGATCTGCGCCTAGTAAATAAATACACAAATTAAATCCACGCTCGCGCTTGCTGGTGTAATAAGCAATGTCAGATGCAAAATATGCATAAGCACCATCTGATTTAACTAATACCCGATCTTTATCATCGCCAAACTCAGTTGTGCGCAGCCAAGTCGCACCTTCTTCTGAAAAAACTTTTCCTTTTGAGCGATATTTTTCAATCACTTTATCTACAAAATTATCTTGATATAACGATTCTTCTGAGAACCAAGTATCAAATTTGGTACGGAAATTATTTAATACCTCTTTTTGTTCCTGCAATTGCAGTTCATAACCAGCTGACCTGAAAGCTGAAATAGCTTCGGCATCCTTTAGCGATGTTATTTTTGGATTTTTTTTGACAATAATTTTTGCTAAATCTTTTATGTACTCTCCGTTATATCCATCTTCTGGAACTGGCTGATTATTTGCTGCATTTAAAAGTGACTCGGCAAATAAATCCATTTGATTTCCACGATCATTGATATAAAACTCGCTACTAACTGTTGCGCCTGCCGCTTTTAAGGTTCGAGCCAAACCATCACCAACTGCAGCCCACCTAGTGTGTCCAAGATGCAGTGGGCCAGTTGGATTTGCACTTACGAACTCTAAATTTATGCGGCTTCCTTGCATCGAATTGCCACTTCCATACTTAGCACCTGCTGAAATTATTTGGTTTATTACCTGACCACGTGAGCCTTGCTGCAAGAAAATATTTATGAAACCAGGACCGGCAACTTCAAACTTATTGATTCCAATTTCTAATTTAGCCTTTTCAAAATCTGTTGCATTTAAAATTTTAAGGAGCAGCTCGGCTACATTTTTTGGGGTTTGGCTATTTTCTTTCGCTAGATTCAATGCAATATTGGTTGCAAAATCGCCATGTTCTCTATTTTTAGTTCGAGAAAACTCTATTTTTTTAACTTCGATTGAAGTTAATTGGCAAGTTGATTTAGCACTTTGCAGAACTGAAATAAAAAGATCAGTAAGCGCGGCAACTTGTGGGTCGGAATTATTTGAATTGTTGCTCACCTGTACAAGGTTACCTTTAGGGGTGCGTATAACTTGGATGATTTGGAAGAGAAAAGTAACTGCAGTAATTTATGCAATTCCGCGGGAGTGGTGAAACGGCAGACACGCAGGTCTTAGGAACCTGTGTCTTCGGACGTGTGGGTTCAAGTCCCACCTCCCGCACCAGTTCTCTTTTAATACTAATCAAGTTAATATTTCGGCTCCAATCTCATTACATATCCAATATTTATTGGCGAAGGGAAAATCCAATGGCAGAAAAGAAGTTTCTCAATTGGGTTGGTTTTAAAGGTGAAAACCAAACACAAACTACGCCATCACAAAATGCGGTTGAACGAATTCGCGAATTAGAATCACAACTTAGCGATCTAAGGTCTCGCCGCGACATTACAAATTTATCGCGAGAAGAGTTTGAAATTTTAGCGACCGAAACTGCGATGCAGATGATTCGCTCGGCGCAATCAAGAGAAGCAAAAGCTAACTCAACCGTTCAAAAGTTGCTCGCGGAAAGTTCTCGCTCAGCTAAAGAAAAAGTTGAAAGCGCTGAAGCCAAAGCAAAAAGTCTGCTCTCATCTGCTGAAAATCGTGGCCGAAAATATATTCAGGCAGCCGAGGCAGATGCCGAAGAACTTAAATCAAAAGCGGAAGAGCAAGCAAACTCTCTAATTAATTCAAAAAAGCGGGAAGCGGCAACAATTTCAGCAGCCGCACGTAAGGAAGCAGAGCGTTTAGTAAGTGAAGCAACCGGACAAATCGCAAATTATCGTTCGTGGCTTGGCACCGCTATTTCTGAGGCAGAGAGATTGCATCGCATACAAACTCAATCACTGCGCTCGGCGATGAGTGCGATTGATGAAACTCAACGCAAACTTGATACCGCCTTTGAGAAATTGGCTGCTTTAAAGGTAGAAGTTAATAAGGAATTAGATGCATCAAATAAATCTGATGCCCAAAGAAATTCTGGTAAAAGAAATTCGCAAAGCGCTAATGGCAAGAAAACTTCTCGCCAAACAAACGCTGAGTAATTAATTAACCCAAATTAACTAAAATTAATACCGAAGTCCGTCACATTCCATCAATTGATGGATTACGTGCAATCGCAGTTACCTCTGTATTGCTCTACCACCTTGGAATCAATTGGATCCCGGGCGGCTTTCTAGGTGTTGATTTATTTTTTGTAATTTCAGGTTATGTAATTACCCGTTTAATTTTAGATGACATAAACCGGTCAAATGGTTTAGACCTTCGTGGTTTTTATTTAGCCAGAATTCGAAGAATTTATCCAGCGCTAATTTTTATGGTAGTAACCACAATAATTTTTATTGGAGTATGGGCGCCGGAGGCAATCAAGAAATTTTTGATTGATTTGCCTTATGCATTATTTGGAATAATTAATTGGTATTTGGTCGCAAATCATTTAGATTACTTTGAAAATATTGGTCGGCCACCGCTGCTTCAACACACTTGGTCCTTAGCGGTTGAACTTCAGTTTTATTTAATTTGGCCACTAGTTTTACTTTTTGTATTGCGTTACTTCGGTAAAAGAAATGTAGCTCGGGTCGCATTGTTAATCGCAATGGTCTCTGGCACCGCGCTGTTTCTATTCTCGATTAGGGCTGATCAAAATTCATCTGCGCAAGTTAGCCACATTTACTTTGGTACCGATACTCACAGTTTGGGGCTATTTCTTGGGGCGGCGCTGGCGGTCAGTTGGATTCCACAAAATTTAACCGCACAAATTGAAAAACGAGCGCAAGATGTAATCGATGGAATTGGCGTTGTTGGCCTCATCGGCATGATTAGTTGTTTTCTATTTATTGAAGAGACAAATGCTGCGTTATATCGAATTGCATTTCCATTGGCGGCGATTTTTGGATGCTTAATGATTATCTCGCTAGTTCACCCAGCTTCAAGATTTGCGCCAATAATTAGTAATAAACCTTTTCTCTGGATAGGTGAAAGAAGTTATGGAATTTACATTTGGCACTGGGTAATTTTTCAAGTTACTAGACCTAGTGTTGATTTAAGTGGACAAAGTTGGGCATTGTATTTAGCGCGAATACTTTTAGTTTTAGCGTTAGCCGATATTTCATTACGTTGGGTAGAGCTGCCATTTCGTCGCGGCCAGGTTCAAGATTGGTTGCGGGGCATGAAATATCGCCCAGTAAAAGTTCAAGTTAGACAAAAAGTTCAAGTGATAACTTCGGTAATTTCGGTATTAATTGTTTCGGTAGCAATTTCAATACAAGCATTAAATCGAGCAGATGCAATCTTTTTAGAACAACAAAAATTAGCAGCGGAACAATTCAATTCAAACGATACAAATTCTGACGCAAATTTAGGTGCAGGTACTAACAACACCTCTGATTTGGGCAGCCAAACTGGATTATGGGTCACAGGAGATTCAGTAATACTCGGAATCCGTGCCAAGTTAGAAGCGAAAACACATATCTCGCTTGTGAACGCCAGAGTAGGCTGACAAGCACCGGAATTACTTGCGGCAATGCAAGTAGATCAAATCGCAATGCCAAAATCGATAGTTATTTTTAACTTAGGTAACAACAATAAATTAACAGAAGAAACTACTAAAAAGATTTTTGAAGTAGTTAAGAATCAGCCAAAGATAATTGTTGTTAATACTGCAGTGCCAAGACCTTGGCGAGATGAAAACAATAAATTAATTGAAAAAATCACCAATGAATATTCAAATGCAAAATTAATTGATTGGAATCTAATTTCTAAAAATCATCCCGAATTTTTTGCGCCAGATGGAGTGCATTTAAGTCCGACTGGCTCTGATGTTTATGTCGCTGCGGTTTTGTCCGCTCTTAATTCTTAAATAAAAAAATCCCCCGAAATTTCTTTCGAGGGATTTTAATTTTTTAAAGAAATTAACTCCAGATACCTGGTAGACCAAATATCTTTGAGGAATCAATTGTCACAACTTTGCCATCTGAATACACCGTAGAGATTCGGGCTTGTGACCACTGACCTGAATCATTGCTAGTTTGTTTGATGTCATATGAGAATGT
>CAXBQO010000020.1:0-13722 GCA_963977945.1 uncultured bacterium | reverse complement strand
TTAAAACTTTACAAGTCATATCTATGTTGGTATATTTGTGTACCACACAATTTAATAAAAGTTCAATGGATTTAAGTTGAAAGTTAGATTTACTAAATCAGCTAGAAAACATCGAATTGGAAAGCGACATGTTCTCTTTGTAATTGAAAATTATGAACCACAATATTTTCAAAAAGATGAGCAAGTGCAGATTTTTTGGATTGCAAAAGATGATCGTGGGTTAGAACTTGAAATAGTTGCTATCGAAGCCGGCGAACATTTGATAGTAATTCATGTGATGCCAACAAGTTATAGAAGGAGAAGCCGGAAATGAGAAAATCCAAATCGAGTAGCAGATTTTCTTTGGGTTCTGATATTAATCTGGATAAAGAGATTTTACGGGACAATAAAGGTAATCGGATTACTGAAGCCCGCGCTCGTAAACTTGCAGAAGATGTATTTAAAAGTATTGGGCGACCATCTTTATCTGCATCAAGAATTCACTCCCCTCAGGTAAGAGTTCGGGTTCCTCAAAAATTGCGAAAAAAATTGGATCGCGAAGCGAGGCGTAGAGGAGTTACACCATCTATTGTGGTTCGTGAAGCATTGGAGAGATTTTTAAGGTCGGCTTAAGTGGCACTGTGAATTTTTTACTACAAGCACAAACTTGTTTTCACCAAAGGATGTGAAATTTATTGAATAAATTAAATAAATCTACCGTGCTTTTTGTTTGTGTTCACAACGCTGGCAGATCGCAAATGGCGGCAGGGTTTATGCAGCACTTAGCAGGTGAAAAAGTTAATGTTTTGTCGGCTGGTTCGGCGCCAAAAGATTCTATAAATCCAATTGCAATTGCAGCAATGGCAGAGGTAGGAATTGATATTGCCCATAACCAACCAAAAGTTCTAACAGTTGAAGCAGTTAAAGAATCAGATGCAGTAATAACTATGGGATGTGGCGATGCTTGCCCAATATTTCCAGGAAAACGTTATGAAGATTGGGTATTAGAAGATCCGGCAGGGCAAAGTATCGATGTGGTTAGAAAAATTCGCGATGAGATAAAGCAAAAAGTTGAGAAGTTATTAGCTGAATTAAATATTAGTTTTTGATTATAAAAAAAGCAGCGGTGGCAGTTAGAATAAAAATTAGAGCAATAATTATTAAAAGATTTTTCTTTGGCTTTGCCTTTTCAATTGCGGTATTTAAATGGGTTTTCGATTTATTTAGAAGTATCTCTGCCCAGGTAAATTCAGTAGCTAAAATCGCAAGTCCAGCAATAATCAGTGGAATTCCAGGGCCAGGTAGAACTAAGAAAACTATCCCTAAACCAAGCAAAGTTATTCCAAGGATTGCGGTTACTAACCATCTAATTGGGTGGGGAAATTTTCGCCAATTATGCAAAATGCGTTCATACTTCACGCCCTAAGTGTATGTATAAATTATCGGTTGAGAATTGAATTACGTTAGTTATGATTTAACTCGTGAGTTCGATGCCGCAATCAATTGAAATCGCGGTCACAAATTTAACTTCGGTACCAGTACTTGTCTTTATTCTCGGATTTTTAGCGGCTAGGACTATTGCTGATGTAAGTATTCCTGATGCAATTTACCAATTTTTATCTATCTATTTGCTTTTTGGAATTGGATTAAAAGGTGGACATGCACTTAAACATGTTTCACTTTCAGAAGTTCTACGACCAAGTTTGATGACGCTGGCACTTGGGGTTTTGATTCCATTTATTGCCTTCTATTTACTAAAACTTATAAAAAATTTACAAGATGTTGATAGAGGATCAATTGCAGCACACTATGGCTCAACTTCATTAGTAACTTTTTCAGCGGCGCTATTGATTTTAGAAAGTAACAAAATCGCGGTAGAGGGCTTTGCTCCGACTTTATTAACCATTATGGAAATTCCTGGATTAGTTGTTGGAATTTTCCTCGCGACCAGATCTTCTATAAAAACCGGGGCTAAATCAGATGTGCATTGGCGAGAAACTTTTCAAGAAATTATTTTAGGAAAGACCGTGCTGCTGTTAGTTGGTGGATTAATAATCGGTGCTATCACCTCTGACGCGGGATATGAAAAAGTTTCACCATTCTTTGTAAATTTATTAAATGGTTTTCTATCAATATTTTTACTACAAATTGGGTTTATGGCTGGCAAGAATTTCCATCAAATCAGATCAGTTGGTTTTGGGATGATTGCTTATGCGCTGTTATTTCCGGTACTAGCCGGATTTTTAGGAGCGGTCGGTGGAAATATTGTTGGCCTTTCAATTGGTGGAACAACGGCGTTAGCGGTGCTTTGTGCCAGTGCTTCATACATTGCTGCGCCAGCGGCGGTGGCAATTGCGCTACCGCAGGCAAAAAATAGTTTGGCGATTACCTGCGCAATCGGTTTAACCTTTCCATTTAACTTAATTATTGGAATTCCGCTGTATGAAAATTTTGCTAGGTTGTTAAGTTAGTTGCTAAGTTAAATTAATGAAATCAGTTAATCACGACTTTGATGTCATAGTGATTGGCTCTGGATTCGGTGGCTCGGTCGCAGCTCTACGATTAACTGAAAAGAACTATCGCGTTGCGGTTTTAGAAGCTGGTAAGAGATTTTCTGATAAAGATTTTCCTAAAACATCTTGGCGAATAAATAAATTTTTATTTTTCCCTAAATTGGGCTTAAAAGGTATTCAAAGAATTCACGTGCTGCCAGATGTTTTGGTGCTGGCTGGTGCCGGCGTGGGTGGCGGATCTTTGGTGTATGCAAATACTTTGTACAAACCACCTTCTTCTTACTTTGAAGATAAACAATGGCGACACATAACAGATTGGAATGAAGAACTTTCTCCATGGTATGACCAAGCAAGTCGAATGTTAGGAGTCGCGCAAAACCCATATATGTCACCAAGTGATGAAGCGATGAAAGAGGTGGCAGATCAAATGGGAGTCGGTCACACATTTAAGTTGGCACCACTTGGAGTTTATTTTGGCGATGGTGCGGGCAAAAAATCTGCTGACCCGTTTTTTGGCGGAGTTGGCCCAGAACGAAATGGATGCCTGCAATGTGGTGGTTGTATGACTGGATGCAGACATAACGCGAAAAATACTTTGCCAAAGAATTATTTGGGATTAGCTGAAAAAGCTGGCGCCAAAGTATTTGCTGAAACTACAGTTACAAAAATTGAGCAATTAGCAAACGGTACTTGGCTGGTCACAGCTAAAAAAAGTGGAGCATGGTTTGGTGGATTACGTAAGTTTTCTGCCGCTCAAGTAATCGTCGCAGCTGGAACTTACAACACACAGAAGTTATTGCATCAAATGAAAGCGACTTCGGTACTACCAAAACTTTCTGATCATCTTGGAAAACTCTCTAGAACCAACAGTGAAGCGTTAACTGGAACAATTATGAAAAAATCTAAAGTTGATTACAGCAAGGGCGCTGCAATCACATCCTCATTTTTCCCAGATGAACACACTCACGTAGAGCCGGTTCGATATGGCAAAGGCAGCAATTTGATGGGCTTATTACAGACTGTAATGACCGACGGATTCAATATAAATTCTCGGCGCCGGCAATGGTTAAAACAAATAATTTTAAAACCACGGTATGTATTACAAATTTTGGATGTTCGTCGCTGGAGTGAACGAACTGTAATTGCCTTGATTATGCAAAATGTTGATTCGGCGATTACTGTTTTTTCAAAGCGAGGAATATTTGGCAGGCGAATTTCAAGTCGCAATGATTCACAAAATCCAAATGCAACCTATATTCCAGCTGCAAATGAGGTGGCAAGAAAAATTGCCGAAAATCGCGATGGCATCGCTGGTGGTCATATTGGCGATTTGATTAACGCCCCATTTACCGCCCATTTTGTGGGTGGATGCGTAATTGGTTCTGATTCAAGTAGTGGAGTGATTGATCCGTATCATCGAGTTTGGAATTACCCCACACTTCACATCGTTGATGGATCAAGCGTGACTGCAAATCTAGGGGTGAATCCATCGCTGACAATTACAGCGCAAGCAGAGCGAGCATTTTCATTTTGGCCCAATAAAGGCGAAACCGATATTCGGCCAGCGCAAAACTCAAACTATCAAAAACTTAAAGCAGTGGCGCCAAACAATCCATTTGTACCCGCTCATGCACCGGCAGCACTAAAAGTTTAATTATTTATAACGCCAAGAATTTCTTGTTGTCTTTTAAGTCTGCGATTTGGCGATCTGGTAATTGGGAATGATAAATCTTTATAAAAATCTTTAATTACTGCGTGTAAAAGCTTTGGTTTTTCTTTAGTTAATTCGTGTGAGGTACCAGGAATAACTGCCAATCTGCCATTTGGTAGCGCCTCATACATTTCAAAAGTCATTTTATTGCTAAACGGTTCATCATCACCGGCTACAACAAGCACCGGAAGTTTTATCTTTTTTAGGTCAGAAATTTTTAATTTAGGTTCAGTCCGCCAAACATGGAAGGCTTTTTTCTTTATCTTTTTTAGTGTGGCTAAATTTTGACCAGATAATTGATAGAACTTTTGCGCCTCTTCCTCACTAATTGATTCATCAAAGTTTTTGTAATTTAAACCCGATTTATATGTGTAGTTCATGCCTATTCCGACGAGTGACTTAACTAAATCAGGCCGACGTAAGCTGGCAAGTAAACCGATATTTCCTCCGTCGCTGTGGCCAATTAGATGTGCTGGAGCCTTAACTACCGTTTCTAAAAATTTAATTAATTCTTTTGTTTGTACCTCAAAGTTAAAAAATTTGCTACGTATTTTGGTTCGCCCATGAGCGGTGCGATCGTAAGCAAATACATGAAAATTATTGGCAACTGCAGGCAAAACATATTTTGCAAATTTTTCGGTATGGCTTAATCCGCCGTGTAATAAAACTAAAGGTTCACCATTATTTTTCCACTCGCTGCACCACAGATTGTGGCCATCGACTTCAATGTATTTTTGTTTAACTCGGTTAAAAATCATTTACTTAAGTATTTAATTTATGTATCAATAATATGGCGGTTGCCACGATCAAAGGTTAGATAGTTCCACGTCCAGTCAGCCATCGTGCCAATTTTGTTTCGCCCACCAAGTAAATAAAACAGATGCAACCATAACCATGCATACCAAGCTAAAACTCCGGTCATTTTTAAACCCTTAACTTCAACAATTGCTTTGTGTCGACCAATCGTCGCCATTGAACCCTTGTCTAAATATTTGAAATCTTCTAATGGTTTTCCATCGCTAATTCGTTTTATTTGTTTTGCTAAAAATTTTCCTTGCTGAATTGCAACCGGTGCGACCATTGGCAAGAACTTGCCAGTTTTATCGATTGCTCCGGCGTTATCACCAATTGCCCAGATATATGGGTAATTGGAAACCTGCAAAGTTTTTTCGACTTTTATTCGACCGCGTTCTGTAGGTAGATTTAATTTTGTAATTGCTGGGGACCCAGTTACTCCAGCGGCCCAAATAGTTATTTCCGAATCAATAATTTTTCCATCAGATAATTCAATCTTGCGATGTTCTACTTTTTTAACTGCGGAATTTAAAAGTACTTCTACTTCAAGTTTTTCTAGGTCCTTCTTAGTTCTGGCCGATAATGACTCAGCAAATGAAGGTAGAAGCCTGGAACTTGCTTCAATAATTCGCACTCGGATATTTGCAGCAGCATTTGGTTCATCAGATTTAAGTGGACCACGTTTTAACTCCGCCAATGCTCCCGCCATCTCAACACCGGTCGGCCCACCACCAACAACTGTGACATTAAATGTGGTGTCATCTTTAAATCGGCAAAGATCTTCAAATCTGCGCATTACTTCTGCCCTGATGGTTAGTGCTTCAGTTACCGACTTCATTCCAAGTGCGTATTCAGATACTCCTGGAATACCAAAATCAGAAGTCGCTGAACCTAAAGCAACTACTAAATGGTCAAATGAAAGAACTTCACTGCTATCTAATTTAATTTCTTTATTTCGATGATCTATGGCAATTGGGGAAGCCATGCAAAATTTTGCCCCAGTTTTTTTAAGTGCGCCACGTATTGGATACGCAACGTGATCGGCGGCTAAGCCTGCAGTTGAAACTTGATAAAGCAATGGCAAAAATGTTTGGAAATTATGGCGATCAACAACTGTGACATCGGCAAATTTGCTGAGATTTCTAGCAGCGGTTAGCCCGCCAAAACCGCCACCTAATACAACAACTTTTGGACGATTCACTAAAAATTTCCCCGATCTGGTTGCGAGTTAATGAATAAAGTCTAGTGTTTTACTTATGAATCAGGCGCGAAAGATATTGGTTACCGGTGCCTCGGGCTATGTTGGTGGGCGTTTAGTAACAAATCTTTTGGCAAATAATTTTCAAGTTCGCGTATTAGTTCGTGATGCACAAAAAGCAAAAGCCCATGCTTGGGCAGATCAGGTAGAAATTGCTACCGGCAATGCCAATGATTTTGCCGCAATTTCAAAAGCAATGCAGGGAATTCATACTGTTTTTTATTTATTACATTCCATAAATGCTGGCCCAAATTTTGATGAGATTGAAGCAAAAATGGCGCGAAATTTTGCCACAGCAGCTGCAGCACAAAATGTGGCACAACTTGTTTATCTTGGTGGAATCGCTAATGACAAAAAACAAAGTCAACATTTAGCATCTAGAGCAAATACTGGAAAACAATTAGCAAGCACCAATGTTCCGGTGTTAGAACTTCGGGCGGGAATAATTATTGGTTCTGGTTCGGCTTCATTTGAAATGTTGCGACATTTAACTCATCGTCTACCCGTTATGACTACCCCAAAATGGGTAATGAATAAAACTCAACCGATTGCGATTCGCGATGTGCTTTGGTACTTAAATGGCGCCGCAAATTTATCTAAACCAGTTTCTGGTGTATTTGATATTGGTGGGCCAGAAGTTTTGTCATATGCACAGATGATGCAGAAATTTGCCAAGATTTCAGGTTTGCGAAAACGCATAATTATTAAAGTTCCAGTTTTAACTCCAAAACTTTCTAGTTTATGGATCGGCTTTGTTACGCCAGTGCCAACGCAATTAGCTAGACCACTAGTTGCATCTTTAATTAGTGAAGTGATTGCAGACCCAGCAAAAAATATTGATCACATAATTGCAAAACCGCCACAAGGATTAATTACGGTTGATTCAGCAATTGAATTAGCAATTTCGCGTACAACTGCAAATGAAGTTGAAACTCGATGGTCAGATGCCACCGCACTAACTGCACCATGGCAAAAAGCTCAAGGAGATCCTGACTGGGCTGGTGAAATGACATTGAAAGATGAACGGATAAAAATTACATCGGCATCAACTGAAAGTTTGTGGCAAACCGTTGAACAAATTGGTGGCGAAGTTGGTTGGTATGGCGCAGATTATTTGTGGTACCTACGTGGTTTGTTAGATCGAATTTTTGGTGGTGTCGGTTTGCGCAGAGGTCGGCGCGAT
The DNA here is from genome assembly GCA_963977945.1 of uncultured bacterium. GTDB lineage: Bacteria > Actinomycetota > Actinomycetes > Nanopelagicales > Nanopelagicaceae > CALMJB01. Next base: position 6,283 of record CAXBQO010000020.1, on the reverse strand, counting down.
CCACTGCATTTGCGAGTTGGCGATAGCGTAGATTTTTGGCGAGTTGAGCAGTTAGAAAACGGAAAATTATTAAGACTATACGCAGAAATGATTTTGCCTGGAAAAGCTTGGCTGGAATTTAAAATTGAAGATAGTGAAGGTGGCATGCGAAAAATTACGCAAACTGCATTGTTTTCTCCACGCGGGCTAGGTGGGCAGCTTTATTGGTATGTAATTTCACCATTACACCAATTTGTTTTTCCAACAATGCTTCGCAATATTGTGCGCAGCGCAAACCGAAAAGATTTTGCCAAAAATAAGCCGTTGCGCGAAAACGAAATGTTTCAAATTTAGGCACACAAATGCATCAATTTGATGATGAAGTCGAGCGGCTAGCAGAACAAATATTGGAATACTCATTGGTGAGATTGAAAAATGATCCACCGTTAGATGGTCCAAAAACTCCAGAGGAACTTGAACAATTAGCTGGGCAAACTATTACTGCACAAGGATTAGGCGGAGAAAAAACTTTAAATCTTTTTAAAGATGTTTTGGCCAGAGCCTGCATAAGTACCGACCACCCAAGATATTTAGCATTTATTCCATCAGCGCCAAGTGAGTACTCAAACTTATTTGATTTAGTTGTTGGTGCTAGCGCACTTTATGGCGGCTCATGGCTTGAGGGTGCTGGCGCAGTATTCGCCGAGAATCAAGCTCTTCGTTGGTTGAGTGATTTAGCCGGAATGCCAAAACAATCTGGCGGAGTTTTTGTACAGGGCGGAACAATCGGAAATTTATCGGCATTAGTTGTAGCTCGTGATGTTGCGCGAAAGAAAAATAAGGATCGCTTAGATCAAATTCGGCGTTGGGTAGTGATAGCAAGCGCGGAATCTCACGCTTCAATTAAATCTGCTGCAGATGTTATGGATGTGCAGTTGTTATTAGTGAAACCAAATCAAGATGGAGTATTAACTGGAGAACTCTGCGAACAAACTATTTCAGATTTCAAAATAAAAAATCCAGGTCATGAAATTTTTGCAATTGTGGCAACTGCCGGAAGTACAAATTTAGGGATTATTGATGACCTTAAATCTGTAGGAGATCTGGCGAAAAAACTTGATATTTGGTTTCACATTGATGGCGCATATGGATTAGCAGCCCTTTGTTCGCCAACTACTCGAAAATTATTTTCTGGTGTTGAAATGTGTGACTCATTTATTGTTGATCCACATAAGTGGCTCTTTGCTCCATTTGATGCCTGTGCGTTGATTTATCGAAATCCTAGATTGGCAAAGGCGGCGCATATTCAAAAAGCTGCTTACCTTGACCCGTTAGAAGAGGACAAAGAGTGGAATCCATCTGATTACGCGATTCACCTAACAAGAAGAGCGCGCGGATTACCATTTTGGTTTTCACTTGCCGCTCACGGCACCGATGAATATGCCAAAGCAATGGATAAGACAATGGAAACTGCAAAACAGGCTGCGGAATTAATTAAGAAAAATGCAAACCTTAAATTGCTGCTGGAACCACAATTATCAATTGTTGCGTTTGAAAGAGTTGGCTGGAAATCAGCGCAATATCAAGAGTGGAGCGATAAATTATTGAAAGATCAAATTGGATTTGTCACACCATCTGCTCACAATCGAAAACCAATACTGCGCTTTGCAATTGTTAATCCTTGGACAAATATCAGCGATATTGAGGAGATTCTCGCCACGCTATAACTGGAATCCCAGATTTATGGCCACTTCATATTTAAGATAACAACATGAATAACTATGACTCGGCGGCGTTGAATGCTGGCGCTAATCCCCTCACCGAATTAGAAAATCGAATTCTGGAATTTGAAAATCATTGGTGGAAACATGCTGGAACCAAAGAGGCAAACATTAAAGAAATGTTTAATTTAACTTCACCTGATTATTATCAATTGCTTAATAATTTAATTGATCGAGAAGATGCGCTAGCAGCACATCCAATTTTGGTTAAGCGGCTGCGTAGATTGCGCGATACTCGAAATCAATCGCGGTAAAAAATAAATCTGCGCTAGTTTCTGCACTAATACTTTGCCTAAGTTCTTGCTCAACTAGCATCACTTTTAACCGCCCAACCCGCTCAATTTGATGGGGCTTTAGCCTTAGATTAGATTTATCCACGGGTTTTCACTCTGGGTGTGAGTAAACCGCCTATAGAAAACAGGAATAAACCAAATTGAGCCAGGGTTTTGTTGGCTGAGCCTTGAAAAGTTCAGTTATCAGCAAAATGAAAGAAAGATAAACGAAGGAGCACTTAAAGATGGCAAAGATGATTGCTTTTAATGAAGAAGCCCGCCGCGGATTAGAGCGGGGAATGAATGCACTCGCCGATGCGGTCAAAGTAACTCTTGGACCACGCGGACGAAATGTTGTGCTTGAGAAAAAGTGGGGCGCACCAACAATTACTAATGATGGTGTTTCAATCGCCAAAGAAATTGAATTAGAAGATCCATGGGAAAAAATCGGCGCTGATTTAGTAAAAGAAGTTGCTAAGAAAACTGATGATGTTGCAGGTGATGGAACCACAACTGCAACTGTTTTGGCACAAGCTTTAGTAAGAGAAGGTCTGCGTAACGTCGCAGCCGGTTCAAATCCAATGTCATTAAAGCGTGGAATTGAAAAGGCCGTTGATTCAATTGCAACTGAATTATTGAAAATGGCAAAGCCGGTAGAAACCAAAGAACAAATCGCAGCGACTGCATCAATCTCTGCCGCTGATTCCACAATCGGAGAAATGATTGCCGAAGCGATGGACAAAGTTGGTAAAGAAGGTGTAATCACTGTTGAAGAGAGCAATACATTCGGATTAGAACTAGAACTAACCGAAGGTATGCGTTTTGATAAAGGTTATATCTCGCCATATTTCGTAACTGATTCAGATCGCATGGAAACAGTTCTTGAAGATCCTTATATTTTGATTTCAAACTCAAAGATTGCAAACATTAAAGAGTTAGTACCAATTCTTGAAAAAGTAATGCAATCTGGAAAACCACTTGCGATTATTGCTGAAGATGTTGAGGGTGAAGCGCTTGCCACATTAATCGTGAACAAGATTCGCGGCACTTTCCGTTCGGCAGCAGTTAAAGCTCCTGGTTTTGGTGATCGCCGCAAAGCGATGTTGCAAGATATCGCGATTTTGACTGGCGCAACTGTAATTTCCGAAGAAGTTGGCTTGAAGTTAGAACAAGCCACAATGGATCTTCTTGGCACCGCTCGCAAAGTTGTTATCACTAAAGATGAGACAACTATCGTTGAAGGAAATGGCGATGCTGATCAAATTAAGGGTCGCGTAAATCAAATCCGTGCGGAAATTGAAAAAAGCGATTCCGATTACGATCGAGAAAAATTACAAGAGCGTTTGGCAAAACTTGCTGGCGGTGTTGCAGTTATTAAAGCTGGCGCAGCAACCGAAGTTGAGTTAAAAGAGCGCAAACATCGCATTGAAGATGCGGTGCGCAACGCAAAAGCTGCGGTCGAAGAAGGAATCGTCGCCGGTGGGGGCGTGGCTTTACTGCAAGCAGCCAAAGGCGTATTTGATAAATTGAAATTAACTGGTGATGAAGCAACTGGAGCAAAGATTGTGGAATACGCAATCGAAGCGCCGTTAAAGCAAATTGCAATCAATGCAGGTCTTGAAGGTGGCGTAATCGTTGAAAAAGTTCGTCATCTAAAAGCTGGCGAAGGATTAAATGCAGCAACTGGCGAATATGTCGACATGATCAAAACTGGAATCATTGATCCGGCAAAAGTAACTCGTTCGGCATTACAAAACGCAGCATCAATTGCAGCGTTGTTCCTAACAACTGAAGCGGTAATTGCTGACAAACCAGAACCAAAACCTGCGATGCCACCAGCACCTGGCGGCGGCGGAGACATGGATTTCTAATTGGCCAAAAAGAAATCGCTGCTTAAAAAGATATTAAAGGGTTCATCCTCACAAAATCTTGATAAGCAGGAAGAAATTGCTGAGCAATCTGCTCCCGAGCCTTTGCGTGCGCGGGAGCTTGCTCCAGCAATAAAATTTGAAAAAACTTATCCAGAAAAAATTACCGCCACTCAAGGAACAAACGACAAATTTAACGCGCTAGAAATTGCTAAATCTGCTGCGATTTCTGAAGCTGGTAAACCAGAATTTGTGGGCGAATTGTTTTCCATCAGCGATGAATCGGATGAGTTAATTACTTATTTATTTGCAGCAATGCAACCGGGTTATCGTGGTTGGTACTGGAGTGTTGGAGTCGCTCGAGTTGATAATTTAACTGAGCCAACAATTTGTGAAGTGGTTTTACTTCCAGGTGCAGATAGTTTGTTGGCGCCAAACTGGATTCCATATCAACAACGAGTTCAACCAGGTGATTTGCGAATCGGCGATGTTATTCCAACAGCAGCAGATGATGAGCGATTAGTTCCAGGATTAATGGTGTTGCCAGAAGATGAAGATTTTGATCGCTTAGATTTAAATGAATTATATGAATTAGGTTTAGGAAAAGCCCGAGTACTTTCAGTTACCGGAAAAGATGCTGCAAGTAATCGTTGGCACAACGGAAATCACGGTCCATTTGCTGCAATTGCAAAAGCAGCTCCTGCGCAATGTCATAGTTGCGGATTTTTTGTTCCACTAGCAGGTTCATTACGCGCTGCATTTGGTGCGTGTGCAAACGCGCTCTCGCCACAAGATGGCAAAGTAGTAGCGGTCGACCATGGCTGTGGTGCGCACTCGCAAGCGTTAATTACGCATACTTGAACTTCTTTGGGTAATTAATTACCCAGTATTTTTCAAATCCGATAAAATTGCAGGTTGATTGAGAGGAATTCATGCCAACCGGAAGAGTTAAATGGTTTAGTTTGGAAAAAGGCTTTGGCTTTATTTCAAATGATGAGGGCGAAGATGTTTATCTCTCTGCCTCGGCATTGCCATCTGGAGTTGCTACGGTAAAACCTGGCACCAAATTAGAGTTTTCAATTGCCGATGGCCGCCGTGGTCCACAAGCGTTGGCAGTTTCAATTGTTGAAGCGCCACCCTCAATTGCCGGATCAAATCGCACCAATGCCGATGATTTAGCGGTGATCATCGAAGACACCATAAAGATTTTAGATCGCGTTGGAAATGGATTGCGTCATGGCCGTTATCCATCAGAAGCTGAAGCAGAGCGCTTAGCAAAAGTGTTGCGCGGAATTGCTGGCGAAATCGAATCTTAAAGTTGGCCGCGTCGTCCGCGTTTAATTGTGTAACGCAGACCAATAACTCCAAGTAAGGCACCAACGACGCATATTGCAATTACTTTTTGTTCTGCTTTCATAACAATTGCAAATACCAAAGCGATAATCCAAAGCACAATTCCAAGTGCAATTACAAATATTGCTTGACGCATTTGCTCAGCATAATTTATTTGATTTGAAAGTCTAATTTGAGTTCAGTTACTGACAAGTAGGCGTAGGGTTTCACCATGAGCGCAGATTCACAGCAAAAATCTGGTGGATCTTTCAGATCATTTAAACACTTTAATTTTCGAATTTTATTTTTTGCAAATGCAATGTCCAATATTGGAAGTTGGGCGCAACGTGTTGCACAAGATTGGTTAGTACTGCAACTAACTGGCAGTGGTAAAGATCTTGGAATAGTTACGGGATTACAGTTTCTTCCTTCTCTAATTTTCTCTTTATGGGCTGGCGCTATCGCAGATCGATTCAATAAACGCAAAGTATTAATCCTTACAAATGTAATTGGTGCATTGTCGGCATTAATTCTTGGCTTATTAGTAATAACTAAAACCGTTGAGTTATTTCACGTTTATATATTGGCATTTACTTTAGGTTTGTCTGGTGCGATAGATGCTCCTGTTAGGCAAAGTTTTAATTCAGAGTTAGTGGCAAAAGAAGATTTGCGAAACGCGGTGTCACTAAATTCAGCAAACTTCAACGCGGGCAGGCTGGTTGGCCCAGGTTTATCCGGATTCATGATTGCCGCTTTTGATACCGGGCCATCATTTATTTTGAATGCTATTTCTTATTTATTTGTAATTGGTGCTTTATTTGCTTTGAAAGAGGAGAAGTTATTTAAAGAGGTACAACAACGCAGTGAAGTCAAAATCGGTGCGGCGCTAAATTATGTGATTGCTCGAAAAGATTTACTTGCGGTAATGATTACTGTGTTCTTTGTGGCAACCTTTGGATTAAATTTTCAGATTTACAACGCGTTGATGGCAACTAAAGAGTTTGGAAAAGGTCCGGCGGAGTATGGCGGGCTAGGAACTTTTGTAGCTATT
>CAXBQO010000019.1:0-14125 GCA_963977945.1 uncultured bacterium | reverse complement strand
GGTTGCAAGTGAATTGTTGTTGCAAGGATATGCATTGGCTGGTTCAGGGTTTAACCGTCAAGGTTGGAATGCTGAAGATGCTGTTATTAGCAACATTCAATTGATAAATCTTGCGAAAACAAAATATGCCAAGATCAAAAAGGTTACTGCTTGGGGTGCATCAATGGGTGGATTTATTACCCAATCGCTACAAGAGCAATTCCCATCAATGATTGATTCTGCTGCACCACTTTGTGCAGCTACAAATACTCCTCTTGCTGAGTTTAAGTATGCTGGAGACTTTTTATTTGGAATCAAAACATTTTTTGATCCAACCATCAAAGGCAGCGGATACTCTGCTGGCCAAGCTGGTTATCTAGAAATGATTGGTGACATTCAGAAAGTTTTGACTGTGTTTGGTTCAATTCAAGCTGCCATGGCAGCTAATCCACTTGCACCAGCGTGGCCATCAACTTCCACTGCACCAGCATCACTTCAAGCTATTCCTGTTAGAAGTGCGTTGTTGCTAATTGGTTTAATTGCTGGAATTCCAACGCAATCAAACTCATTTGATTCATCTAGCGGTCCGGCAGGTCCACTAGAAACTTCATTTGGTTTAGCAATTAGCCCAGCCCTTGCCGTTCTTGAAAACGGTGTGCAAGGTGCGATGTTGGCAATTGTTGGAACTTATGGTGAAGAAATGAAGATGGGTGGTCGCTTCTATGACAACACTGCTACTAATTGGGCAGCACAAGTGTCACAAGATGACCTCGATGCATATAACGCAGGACTTTCCGGAACTTCAGCCATAACTGGCATGTTGGGTTATCTGACAGTTGCTGGGCAACGAGTTGCAGCAGATCCAATTGCTAAAGCTCGGTTTGCAAGTCAATATGTTCAGACTGGACAAATCAATGTTCCAACTGTGGCAATGACTGGATTAGCAGATCCAATTACTCCAGCTGGAAATACCCAATGGTTAATTGATCGCGGAACGAATGCTAAGCATCTTGTTGTGCTATGGAATCGCACACCTGAGACATACACCGAATTTAACGGTCAATCTCCAGTGTCGAAATCACCAGCGGCTGCGACAAACGGAACTGGTCACTGTAACTTCACGCAGGATCAATGGTTGCTAGCAGCAAAAATTGCTAACACCGCAGCAAAGACAGGCAAACTACCTACTTTGAAGACAATCAATAGTTTGGTAGCGAAGGTCAACACTTATGACACAACGTTGTTTGTTGACCCTGACTTTGCAGCAACACCATTGAAGTACAACCAATAATCACACTACTTAACAATCAGGGCTCGGATAACTTCCGGGCCCTGATTTATTTTTTATCTATATTTAAGAATTCAAAGTTATTAAATTAGAATTGAAAATTATGTTAGTTAATTCTCCTGCCGAAATGTTAAATCTTGGCCAAAAAATCGGAAATCAACTTTCCAGTTCTGATGTTGTGGTGCTCACTGGGGAATTAGGCGCTGGCAAAACATTATTGACTCAAGGCATTGGCAAATCACTTGGCTTTACCCATATCACTTCACCAACTTTTGTACTTTCGCGGATTCATAAAGGTTCACCAAATTTGGTGCATGTCGATGCATATCGATTATTAGATGCACCCAGAAATTCCTTTTCTGATTTGGATTTATTTGGTTATTTGGAAAGCAGTGTTTTTGTTATTGAGTGGGGAATCGATTTTGTAGATCAACTAAGTGAAAGTTTTCTTGAAATTGTAATAAAAGAAAGTGCAACTAACGATCAACGTGAGGTTTCAATTAATACTGTTGGTAAAAGATGGCAAGGATTTAAGCTTTGAAAACCGCATTAATTATTGATACTTCAACTGATCACACAATTGTTGGTTTGGTTTCAAATTCAAAGTTACTAAAAGTTATCTCACATAAAGACGCAATTGGGCATGGCGAAGTTTTGCCAAAATTAGTTCAACAATTGCTCACTGAGCATCGCGATGTAAATCTTGAGCAAGTAGTTGTAGGAATGGGTCCTGGTTTGTTTACCGGTCTTCGTGCCGGAATCGCCTTTGCCAAAATGTTTGCCCTTAGTAAAAACTTAGATTGTCTTGGAGTTTGCTCGTTAGATGCTGCGGCACTACCTGCTGGAAAATATGTAATTGCAAATGATGCTAAACGTCGCGAGTATTTCTACGCTTCTTATGAAAATGGTGCGCGAATTTCAGAGTTACACGTTGGATCATTAAATCTGATTAAAGACTTGGGTTTAGAAGTAAAACTTGATCAACTACCTGATGTAATGATGATGTACAAAGCGGCGCAAGCAAATCAATTAACAACTCAACCAATTTATTTACGTAAGCCAGATGCATATCCGGCTCCAAAAGGGGTCACTTTCCGCGCTATGAATCAATTGGATTTAGTTAATGTCAGCGCTTTAGAAAAAATTTGTTATCCCAAAGATGCATGGAGTATCGCGCAATTTAAATCAGAACTCGCGGGCGTGCCAAAAACTCATCACTATTTAGTTGCCGAAGTAGATGGCCAAATTGTGGGTTATGCCGGAATTTTTGGAATCGATGAGGTCGCAGATGTTCATACCCTTTCAGTTGATCCAAAATTTCGCCGCCGGGGTATTGGTCGCGAACTATTACGTCGCTTAATTGATTGGTCGCGCACCCGAAAAATGAAAGCAATGATGTTAGAAGTTCGCATCGCAAATGATGAGGCAATTGTTCTCTATAAAGAACAAGGTTTCTCTGTGATTTCGCAACGGGAAAACTATTACGGCCCCGGCCAAACCGCTTATGTAATGCGAAAAGAGTTGCAATGAAATCGGCGCCATTAGTTCTGGGAATTGAAACCTCTTGTGATGAAACCGCAATTGGAATTGTTTCGGGTCGAAAATTATTAGCAAATCAAATTGCAAGTAGTGTGCCAGAGCATGAGAGATTTGGTGGCGTTGTTCCAGAAATTGCCGCTAGGGCTCACCTTGAAGCGCTGCCAAATGTTTTAAGTGCAGCATTGGCTGAAGCAAAAGTTTCACTCAAAGATTTAGATGCAATTGCAGTAACTGCTGGGCCAGGATTAATCGGCGCGCTATTAGTTGGTGTAGCTGGTGCAAGTGGTTTGGCACAAGGATTAAATATTCCAATTTATGGAGTGAATCATTTATCTGCGCACATCGCAGTTGATGCATTAGAGATTAATCAATCGGCAAATGAAGTAAATGAATCAATCGCGCTTCTGGTCAGCGGTGGACATAGTTCCATTTTGCAAGTCGAACGAATCACCGACAAAGTAAAAGTAATAGGTGAAACGATTGATGATGCTGCCGGGGAAGCGTTCGACAAAATTGCTCGCATAATGGATTTGGGATTTCCGGGTGGGCCGTTAATAGATAAGTTGGCTAAATCCGGTGATGCCAACAAGATTGATTTTCCCCGCGGATTATCAAATTCTAAAGATCTGGCCGAACATCAATTTGATTTCTCATTTTCTGGTTTAAAGACTGCGGTCGCAAGATTTTTACAAACAAATAAAGCTGCCAACCCTGCCGATGTCGCCGCATCATTTCAAGAAGCGGTAGTAGATGTTTTAATAGAAAAATCTATTCTGGCAGCAAAAACTACTGGAATAAATAAATTAATAATTGCGGGCGGGGTAGCGGCAAATTCTCGAATTAGAGTGGTTGCTAAAGAAAGATGTGAAAAACACAAAATTAAATTAAGCATTCCAGATGCAAAATTATGTACCGACAACGGTGCGATGGTGGCAATGCTTGGCTCGCTTTGTATTTCAGATGGAATCGCGGCATCAAATATTGGAATTGCGGCAGATTCCGCTGCCCATGTTGGCCAGGTGGTGTGGCAGTAAATTCACTGGTGAATTTCCACTTGGATTTGCGAGAAATTTAGCCTTTGCCTAGAGTTGCCCTTGGCGTTTTTGCCTAGTTATCGCAAAAAATCGCCCACTTTAATCAAATTAAAAATTACCGATTAACTTTATGAAGTAAGAGGGAGAAAACTGATGGCAATTTCCATTAAGCCACTTGAAGATCGCATCGTTGTAAAAGCGAGCGAAGCAGAACAAAAAACCGCATCTGGATTAGTTATTCCAGATACTGCAAAAGAAAAACCACAAGAGGGAACCGTAGTTGCGGTTGGCCCAGGAAGATTTGATGACGGCACTCGCGTTCCAATGGATATCAAAGTTGGCGATGTCGTTCTTTACAGCAAGTACGGCGGCACTGAGGTCAAATACAACAACGAAGAGTATTTGGTGCTCTCATCCCGCGATGTTCTAGCAATTATTGAAAAGAAGTAACAATGCCAAAATCACTGCAATTTGATGAAAATGCTCGTCGCGCAATGGAACGTGGCGTCAACATTTTGGCCGATACCGTAAAGGTAACTCTCGGTCCTAAAGGTCGAAATGTAGTAATCGCAAAAAGTTATGGCGCACCTGTTATTACAAATGACGGTGTAACCATTGCGAAAGAGGTTGAGCTTTCTGAGCCAGCTGAAAATATGGGCGCACAACTTGTTAAGCAAGTTGCGGAAAAGACCAATGATGTTGCCGGAGATGGCACAACCACTGCAACAGTGTTAGCACAAGCAATGGTCAAAGAAGGTCTGCGCAATTTGGCAGCCGGCGCACAACCAATGGAACTTAAATATGGAATCGAACAAGCGGTAAATGCCGTTACTGAAGAGCTTCGCAAGAACTCAAAAGCGGTAACTGGAAAATCTCAAATCGCAGATGTGGCAACAATTTCTGCGCAAGATAAATCAATCGGAGATTTAATCGCTGAAGCGATGGATAAAGTTGGTAAAGATGGCGTAATTACCGTTGAAGAATCATCTACCACCGGATTAGAACTTGATTTCACCGAGGGTATGCAGTTCGACAAAGGTTATATCTCGCCATACTTTGTAACAGATTCTGATCGCATGGAAACCGTATTAGAAGATGCTTATATTTTGATTACTTCAAACAAAGTTGCCGCCCTTAATGAAGTATTGCCGGTGCTAGAAAAAGTGGCACAAGCAAGCAAGCCGTTACTAATTATTGCCGAAGATGTAGAAGGTGAAGCGCTATCTACTCTGGTAGTAAATAAAATTCGCGGCACATTTACTTCAGCCGCGGTTAAAGCTCCTGGCTTTGGCGATCGTCGTAAAGCAATGTTGCAGGACATTGCAATTCTTACTGGCGGACAAGTTATTGCTCCAGAAGTTGGTTTGAAGTTAGATCAAATCGATATTTCACTTCTAGGAAAAGCTCGTCGCGTTGTAATTGGTAAAGATGACACCACAATCATTGAAGGCGCTGGCAAAAAGGCAGATGTTGAAGCCAGAGTCAGCGAGATTCGTCGGGAAATTGAAACCACAGATTCCGATTGGGATCGCGAGAAACTACAAGAGCGAGTGGCAAAACTTGCAGGTGGAGTTTGCGTAATCAAAGTTGGCGCACACACCGAAGTTGAATTGAAAGAGAAAAAGCATCGCTTAGAAGATGCAATTTCTGCTACCCGCGCTGCAGTTGAAGAAGGAATCGTTGTCGGTGGTGGCGCAGCATTAGTTCACGCTGCATCAGCACTTGATAAAGATCTTGGCTTTGAAGGCGATCGCGCAGTTGGCGTTAAGTTGGTTCGCAAAGCATGCGATGAACCACTTCGTTGGATTGCCGAAAACGCTGGCCAAGAAGGTTATGTCGTAGTTTCCAAAGTTCGCTCAATGAAAGCGAATGAGGGATACAACGCGGCAAATGATTCTTACGGCGACTTAGTAAAAGATGGTGTGATTGATCCAGTAAAAGTAACTCGTTCTGCATTAGCGAACGCTGCTTCAATTGCTGCGATGTTCATAACTACCGAAGCGCTTGTGTTTGAAACTCCAGAAGAGAAGAAGGAAGAGGCAGCTGGCCACGGACATTCACATGGTCCGGGCGGTCACTCCCATTAGTTCTAAGTAATTAAAGAACACCGCGGTATTTGATGCAGACTCTCGCAGTCGATTGCGGAGGCACCGGCATCAAAGCCGCGGTTTTATCTTCTAGTGGCAAAGTAATTAAAGAGCTGACGTATGTAAAAACTCCTTATCCAATTACCCCGCAAAAATTAATTTCTATTATCGCGGATTTTTTAAATCAAACAAAAGGAGTAAAGCGTCTAACAGTAGGTTTGCCGGGAATGATTCGTGGCGGAAAAGTCGTAGTGATTCCTCATTATGTAAATCCAAAAGGTCCTCGTACCAAAGCTAGTAATGAACTGAGAAATTTTTGGTATGGCTTTGACATGCAAAAAGCATTAGCAAAAAAATTTAAATTACCAACATTAGTTTTAAATGATGCAGAAATTCATGGCGCCGCAGTTATTAGTGGCAAAGGACTAGAACTGGTTTTAACTTTCGGTACCGGTTTAGGTTCGGCTATTTACATGGATGGAAAATTAGCTCCACACCTTGAGATATCTCATTTCACTGTAAGAGCTGGTCGAACAATTGATATGTGGATCGGTGAAATCGCACGTAAAAGAGTTGGCAACACTTTATGGTCACGCCGAGTAAGACAATTAATTATTGAAATGTATCCAATGGTGATTTGGGACAGTCTTTATATTGGTGGATACAACGCTCAAAGATTAAAGCGATTAGCACTGCGAAGTTTTGATGGAAAGGTAAAAATTATTCCAAACTCAGCCGGTGTTAGCGGCGGAGTTAAAGCCTGGGGTAAATAAACTTTAAGAAGCTGCGTCGTAATTTGGTTGTACTGGACGACCGGTAATAATTTCAATCCGCTCATCTTCAGTTAATCCGCCCCAGATTCCATAAGGCTCTTGCACTTTAAGTGCATGTTCTCGACACTCTTTAATCACTGGACAAGAAAAGCAGACCGCTTTAGCCGCGTTTTCACGATTACGACGACGTGGTCCACGCTCACCATCTGGATGAAAGAACATTTCAGTTGGCAGTTCTCGGCAAGCGGCGTCATATTGCCATTCCCATTCAGATGCGACTGGTCTAGGCAACCTAGTTATCTCAGCCATGGCACACTCTTTTCTTTCCTAAAGTAGAGGCAAATCTACAATCGCTTCATAAGTTGTTCAAGTATTTGGGCGAAATTTCCCCTTTCAAGTGGCTTAAAACACCAACTTGGGCCAGCATTAGGGCATGAGCAATTGGTCTGAGCCACCCTTAACCGTGGCTGCAGTGGCTCGTAGATTGGGCGTAGCGCCCGCGACATTGCGCACGTGGGATCGCAGATATGGCCTAGGTCCAAGTGACCATAACAGCGGACAACATCGACGCTATTCCACCAGCGATTTAGCGAAATTAACTTTGATGCGCCGGTTAATTATTTCTGGGGTATCACCAGCAGAAGCGGCGGCTAAAGCTAAACGAGAAAAACCTAAAAAAGTTTCATCAAGTTTTAAAGTTTCGATAAAGGCAGCAAATCAAAAAATCAGCACGCAAACGATTCAGACATTATTAAATGCCGCACGTGGAATGGATCGCACAGTTATTGAGGCGGTACTTCAAAAAGAGATTTCACGAAGTGGATCGGCGGCAACTTGGAACGATGTGGTGGTTCCGCTTCTCATTGAACTAGGCGAAGAATGGGCCGAATCTAATTTAGCTTCGCAAATAGCATCAGAACATTTACTTACTGAAATTCTAAAACGAATTTTTGGTCAGCAACAATCATTGCTTCGAACACCAGTGAATGCTCGACCGGTTTTGTTGGCATCAGTTGGCGAAGAGCTACACACATTGGCACTTCGGGCATTAGGTGCAGCGCTGGCTGAAAATAAAATCGAAACTCATTTTCTGGGTGCGCGCACTCCATTTGCCGCAATCGCCGAAGTGGTTCGCAAATCTGCACCACCGGCGATTTTTTTATGGGCGCAATTGCCAGAAAATGCCGATGAAAGATTTATTACAGAATTACCTAATGTGCGTCCAGCACCAAGGTTGGTAATTGGTGGCCCTGGTTGGCATAACTGTCGAACCGATGGCGCGATAGTTGCACAAGATCTTTCCGACGCGGTGAATGAAATCGCGTATGCGGTCGGGTTATAACCGCGCAGATTATTTCTTTCCATTTAATACCGGTAGGCTTTTGTAAATGTCCGAAGTGGAAATTGGCCCTGGCAAAAGGGCGAAATCGGCTTATTCTTTTGATGACATCGCAATCGTTCCAACTCGTCGTACCAGAGATGTAGAAGAGGTTTCACTCAACTGGCAATTAGACGCATATAAATTTGATTTGCCAGCGGTTGCTGCGCCAATGGATTCAGTGGTTTCACCAAAGACCGCGATTGAAATCGGCAAACTTGGAGGACTTGGCGTTTTAAATTTAGAAGGAATCTGGACCCGTCACGAAGATGCCGAAGCGCAGTTAGCAAAGATTGCAAAATTTTCTGAAGCCGAAGCGATTTCCAAGATGCAAGAGTTATACGCGGTTCCGATTCAACCGACATTAATTAAAGAGCGGGTAAAACAAATTCGCGAAGCGGGCGTGATTGTTGCCGGCGCATTAAGTCCACAACGAACTGCCCAATTTCACAAAGCGGTATTAGCAGCGGGCGTAGATATATTTGTAATTCGTGGCACCACAGTTTCAGCCGAACATGTATCAAATCAAACCGCGCCACTAAATTTAAAAGAGTTTATTTATGAATTAGATGTTCCGGTAATTGTTGGTGGTTGTGCCACAACTCAAGGTGCGTTGCATTTAATGCGTGCTGGAGCCGCTGCGGTTTTGGTTGGTTTTGGTGGCGGATCAACTCATACGACAAAAACGGTTTTAGGTATTTCAGTTCCGATGGCTTCGGCAATTGTTGATGTCGCAGCCGCAAGACGGGAATACATCGAAGAATCCGGTGGCCGTTATGTTCATGTAATTGCCGATGGATCAATTGGAAAAAGTGGCGAGATTGCAAAAGCAATTGCCTGCGGTGCTGATGCAGTAATGATTGGATCTCCTTTGGCACGCGCTAAAGAAGCACCAGGATTAGGTTGGCATTGGGGACCAGAAGCTGCACATCAAACATTGCCAAGAGGTAATCGAGTAAATGTTGGAACAGTTGGCACATTAAAAGAAGTCTTAGTTGGTCCATCAAATAGATCAGATGGAACCATGAATCTTTTTGGCGCATTAAAGCGCGCGATGGCTACCTGCGGATACTCAGATTTAAAGGAGTTTGCTCGAGTTGAATTAGTACTGCAAAGGTTAGATTCTTAAAAGCCGCTTAGAGTTTGCTCTTGATTGAGCGTAATTGTTTTGTTTGCATAGAAATCCTTTTCCGCCCACTTCTACACTTAGCACATGCAGAAAATTTCAAATGCCAAAACTATTTCAGCATATTTATTGGCAACGCTGTTAATCACAATTTCTGCAACCAATTTTGCATTCGCAAATCCAACTTCAACACCATCAACAAATTCAAAAGGAAAAAGTTCAACTAATCCAGTTGCTGATAATCAAAAGAAAAAGAAAGGTAGTGATACCAGCACGGTTGATACTTTAAACTCTCAAACAAATATTGATATTTGCCAACCAACCAATATTCGGGCGCATCGCGCAATTTCAGTACCAACCCCAAAAATCAAACCAACATATGCAGTTAAAACTTTAACTCTCACAACAAATTGTGGTGACATCGTGATTGAAGCCGATGGCACAAAAGCTCCGGTAACTGTTCAAGTTTTAACGTCGCTTGCTAACAATAAGTTTTTTGATCAAACCCTGTGCCATCGATTAGAAGCAACAAATCCTTTTATATTGCAATGTGGTGATCCAACTGGCTCTGGAATGGGCGGTCCACCATTTACATATGATGATGAGAATAAACCAACCACAAAGCCAAATAACTACCCAGCCGGAACAGTCGCAATGGCCAATACCGGTTTAAATTCACAAGGTCGTGGCACAAATGGCAGTCAATTCTTTATTGTTTATCAAGATTCATCTCTTAATGGTGATTACACAATTTGGGGAAGAGTTACAAAAGGACTAGATATTGTTAAACAAGTGGCAGCAGCGGGCGTTAATAACTGTGATCCGCTTTGTAAACCAAATCAAAAAATAGCGATTATTTCTGCACGCGCTAAGTAAAATTACAAATAACTTTTAATCAGTATTTACGATTTTAAATATTTCAGCGACTGAGCCCGCTGGCAAATTATTGTTAGCAGCGTTGCGCTCGCCCCATTCCCTAACCATCTTTGGCATATCTGGATTATGTGCGGTCTGACTTACATGTGCGTGCAGTGCGGCAAGTTTTTTATCAAAAGTACTAGTGATATCAACAAAGTGATCTGGTTGATTAGTAGACATCATCCAAACTTCTTTAACGCGCCAAGGTTGTAATCCTTCATTTTTTAATAAATCTTCAAATGCAAATGCATTTCGGGAATCTGGATAGACCGCTTGAATTGCGGCCTCACCAGCAGCCATATGATCTGGATGGCTGGCAAATAATCGATCCCAATTTCTATCTGGTGATTGGATCAACATTCTTTGCGGCTTAACTTTTCTAATTACTCGAACAATTTCTTTGCGCAATTCAATTGTTGGAGTTAGCCAACCATCTCGATAATTTAAAAATGTAATGTCATCAACGCCAAGAATTTTTCCAGCGGCGCGTTGTTCTGCTTGTCTAATTTTTGGCATCTCTTCTCGCGGAACTGTTGGATCTTCTCCACCTTGATCACCATTTGTGCAGATGCAGTATGAGACTTTTATGCCCTTTGCACTCCACTGGGCGATGGTGCCGGCGGCGCCAAAATCGCAATCATCTGGGTGTGCAGTGACTACTAGGACGCGCTCGATTTCTGAGTCAGGAAGAGGTCGCATGAGGGTGGCAAGATTACCGCCGATATGAATCAAAATAATCAAAATCTGCAGAATAAAGAGAGTAAGCAGAGTAAGCAGAATATTGAAAGTAATCTGTTAATTGGTTTAAATCCGCAACAAATTTCTGCGGTGACACATGCAGGTTCCCCGCTTTTGGTTGTGGCGGGCGCTGGTTCTGGCAAGACTCGAGTTCTCACCAGAAGAATCGCGTATTTGATGGCGGCTAGAAATGTTGCGCCACATCAAATACTTGCAATCACTTTTACCAATAAAGCTGCGGGCGAAATGAAAATGCGCGTTGCCGAACTAGTGGGCGAGCGAGCTAAATCAATGATGGTTTCAACATTTCACTCTGCTTGCGTGCGAATGTTGCGCACCGATGCCACAGTTTTAGGTTACAAAAACTCATTCACAATTTACGATCAATCAGATAGTCAGCGTCTGGCTGCAATTGTGATGAATGATTTAAAGATGGATACTAAAAGATACGCACCACGTGCTGTCAGCGCCGCAATTTCAAATGCGAAAAATGAATTGATGGGACCGGCGGATTATCAACAAACAGTAAAGAATCATTTTGAAGAGGTTGTTGCTGAAGTATTTGCTCAGTATCAAAAGCGATTAAAGACTGCGAACTCTATGGATTTTGATGATTTGATTATGAATATGGTTGCAGTTCTACAGCGCGAACCAAATGTACGAAATAAATACCGGTCAAGGTTTCGACATATTTTGGTAGATGAGTATCAAGATACAAATCATGCGCAATACCAATTAATTAGTGAATTGGTTGGCAAACCAGGTGATGGTTATGAACAAGCCGAACTCTGTGTAGTGGGCGATGCTGACCAATCTATTTATGCATTCCGTGGCGCGACCATTAGAAATATTTTGCAGTTTGAAGAGGATTACCCAGATGCAAATACGATTTTGCTAGAACAAAATTACCGATCAACGCAAAATATTTTAAGTGCTGCAAATGCGGTAATTGCAAACAATGAAGATCGAAAAGCAAAAAATCTTTGGTCAGATTCTGGTTCTGGTCCAAAAATAATTGGTTATATCGCAGACTCAGAACATGATGAAGCCGAGTTTGTAATCAGCGAAATTGTCCGTCTAAAAAAAGAACAACTTTCAAACCCAGGTGAAACTGCAATTTTTTACCGCACTAATGCGCAATCTCGCGTTTTTGAAGAAGTTTTCTTAAGAGTCGGAATTCCATACAAAGTTGTAGGCGGGGTTCGATTTTACGAACGCAAAGAGGTTAAAGATATTTTGGCTTATTTGCGCGTGATTGAAAATGATTCCGATGAAGTTTCATTGCGCCGCATTATTAATACTCCAAAACGTGGCATCGGAGATCGCGCTCTTGATCAACTAGATACTTGGCGAAATCAAAATCAATTATCACTTTGGCAAGGCTTAACTGAAGTGCGCCAAATTCCAGATTATCCCGCTAGATCTATTGCTGCGATTGTTGAATTTGTAGAACTGATAAAAAGTTTTCAAGTTTTAAATGAGGCAAAAGCAAGGCCTTCGGTAATTACTTCAGCGGTATTAGAACAATCTGGCTTACTAAGTGAACTATCAAATAGTAAAGATCCACAAGATGAAGTGCGGGTAGAAAACTTACAAGAGTTTGTTTCGGTCGCAACTGATTTTGAAACAATGCAATTTAGCGAGGGAATAACTCCAACACTTGGTGAATTTCTAGAACAAATTTCGTTGGTAGCAGATGCTGATGAAATTCCAGAAGGTGATGATCACGGTGGTGTTGTAACCATGATGACATTGCACACCGCAAAAGGTTTGGAATTTCCAACTGTTTTCTTAACCGGAATGGAAGAAGGAGTCTTTCCGCATAATCGAGCAATTGGTGAGAAAGATGAATTAGAAGAGGAACGTCGTTTGGCTTACGTTGGATTAACCAGAGCGCAACGAAATCTTTATGTTTCAAGATCGCAATATCGATCGGTTTGGGGAGCGCCAAATTACAACCCAGCATCGCGCTTTCTGCAAGAGATTCCAGAAGAGTTAATTGATTGGCAATCTGCAAATCAAAGTTTGGTTAGTTCTAAATCTGGAATCGGTAGTGAAAAAACAAATATTAAAATGCGTAGCAACTTTGCAGCTAGTGCAAAATCCAAATCAACCAAACCAAAAAATCAAACAATGCAGTTAACTGTTGGAGAACGTGTGTCACATGACACCTTTGGTTTAGGAACAGTAGTTGCAGTTAATGGCGATGGCGATCGCGCCGAAGCCACTATTGATTTTGGCTCGGCCGGCGAAAAGCGATTGCTATTACGTTATGCGCCCGTGGAAAAATTGAGTTAAAAGTTACGGCTAGAATCTCACCTGCAAATTTGATTTAAATTACTGCAGTTCAAATTTAAGAAAATCAGAAACTGGAGAAATCTTGGATTTATTTGAGTATCAAGCCCGAGATCTTTTTGAGTCACATCAGATTCCAGTTCTCGCCGGTGCGGTAGCAACTTCTGCAGATGAAGCAAAAGCTGCAGCAGAAAAAATTGGCGGCAAAGTTGTTGTTAAAGCGCAAGTAAAAGTTGGTGGCCGTGGTAAAGCCGGCGGAGTTAAATTAGCGGAAAATCCACAAGATACATTTGAAAAATCTGCCCAAATTTTGGGCATGGATATCAAAGGCCACACCGTTCATAAAGTAATGATTGCAGCCGCCGCCCCGATTGAGAGCGAGTATTACTTAGCAATCCTTCTTGACCGCGCTGCTCGTTCATTCCTTGTAATGGCTTCAGTCTCAGGCGGAATGGATATTGAAGAAGTTGCCCATAAAACCCCGGAAAAACTCGCCAAAGTTCATATTGATCCCAATGAAGGAATTTCACTCGACAAGGCTATCGACATTGTTCGTAAAGGTGGATTCCCCGCAGATGTAGAGAAGGGTGTTGCTGAGGTTCTAGTAACTCTCTGGAAGACCTTCCAAGCCTCCGATGCCACTCTTGTTGAGGTCAATCCACTAGTAAAGACTGCAGATGGACGGATCATTGCACTCGATGGAAAAGTGACGCTCGACGATAACGCATTCTTCCGCCACCCAATCAGAAAGCTTCACTAAACCCAAGGCTTCCACCCGTTCCAAATGGCCGTTCTGATAATCGCTTCATCAAGCGATGTCTGTTGTTCAAGATTAAGACTTTTTTTCACAAAACTAACATCAGGCACATAACGCCCCGGGTTCCAGCCTTGATCCTCTTTGCCTAAAATCTCGCACCCCTCTTTGCCAAGAAGAGCCGCAACTTTTATGGCAAGATCCTTGATCGATATG
>CAXBQO010000018.1:0-14646 GCA_963977945.1 uncultured bacterium | reverse complement strand
GCGGTTAGTGGCGTGGTCTCGGCAGGTTTTAGAACGACAGTATTTCCAGTGGCAAGAGCAGGAGCAATCTTCCACGCCAACATCAATAGTGGAAAATTCCACGGAATTATCTGGGCTACGACGCCGTATGGTTTTGGATTTTTAACAACGTGATCTAATTTGTCGGCCCATCCTGCGTGATAAAAAAAGTGTTGTGCCGCAAGCGGAATATCAGTGTCTCGCGACTCTCTAATTGGTTTGCCATTATCTAAGGTTTCTGCGACGGCAAATTCCCGAGCGCGCTCTTGCAAAATGCGCGCGATTCTAAATAGATATTTGCCCCGTTCATTTGCTGAAAGTTTTGACCAAGTTTTATTTAATGCATTTCGCGCGGCTTTTACCGCCGCATCGATGTCAGATTCTGAGGCAGATGCAAATTGCGATAACTCATTGCCTGTTGCCGGATTTATGGATTTAAAAAATTTGCCAGATTTTGGGGGTACGAAGCGACCATTAATAAATAGTTGATATCGCGACTGAATGTTCACAACCGAACTTGATTCCGGTGCGTTCGCGTATTCAAACTTACTCATGTTATTTATTTCTTTCGAATAACTTAGACATCTTTAATCAATCGTCACGTAATTGGAACTAGAGTAATAGCCATTTTTCATTTTCATGCGTTGCATCAAAAGATCATTTAACAGCGAACTTGCTCCTAATCGAAAATACGCTGGATCTAGCCACTTATCTCCGGCAGTTTCATTCACCAGCACCAACTGTTTTATTGCATCTTTGGTGGTTCTGATTCCACCTGCTGGTTTTACGCCAATCATTTTTCCGTATTGATTATAGAAATCGCGTACCGCTTCTAGCATTACCAAAACCACAGGCGCAGTTGCGGCCGGATTAACTTTGCCGGTACTGGTCTTTATGAAATCTGCACCAGCTAACATCGCTAAATAAGATGCTTTGCGCACATTGTCGTAGGTGACAAGTTCACCGGTTTCTAAAATTACTTTTAAATGTGCTTTGTCTGCGCATACCTCTTTGATTGCCACAATTTCATCAAAAACTAATTTGAAATTTCCAGAGAGAAATGCGCCACGATCTATCACCATATCTATTTCGCTCGCACCATTTTCAATTGCATCTTTTGTATCTGCTAATTTCACATTCATTGACGCTCGACCTGATGGAAACGCGGTGGCAACGGCGGCAACTGGAATATCTTTTCCGCCGATTAAATCCAGCTCTTTTCGGGCAATTGCAACCAAATCGTTGTACACGCAGACCGCGCCAACATGTGGCACCGATAAATCATTTGGATCTGGTCTGACCGCTTTGGCGCAAAGAGTTTTAATTTTTCCGGGTGTATCGGCACCTTCCAAAGTAGTTAAATCAACCATGCTGATTGCCATATCAATAGCCCAAAGTTTGCTGGAAGTTTTTATTGAACGAGTAGCGAGCATTGCCGCTCGTGCTTGCGCTCCAACTTGATCAACTGGCGGCAAAGTTTTTAAGAAACTGCGCAAATCTGAATCAGAATTTATTTGTGGCAGTTCCGTCGTAGATTTGGTTGCAGCCGATTGCATCATGTAAGAACTCTAGTCAATTCTGATAACGCAATTTCCATCATTTCAATTGCCTTTTTCTCAGATTTATCGATGACTTCAATGTAACACTTCATTTTTGGCTCGGTACCGCTGGGTCTAACGATTACCCGGATTTGCTCTTTTTTACCGTAGAAGAGAATAAATCCATCAGTGCTTGGCAATTTGTTGTATCCCGTACTTAAGTCTGTGAAAGATTTTAGATTTTCATTGCCAATAGTTTTGGGGTGATTGTTTTCAAAATCTTTCATTTTAATTTTGGCAGTTTCAATATTTTCAAAACGTAATGAAATTTGATCTGTTAGATGCCAGCCATATTTTCGATAAATTTGAGTTAAGTACTCACGCAATGTGATTCCCCGAGTTTTACACTCCAAAGCAAGTTCGGCCAACATTAAACCAGCGCTGATTCCATCTTTATCGTTTACATGAATTGGGTCTACGCAATATCCAAGCGCTTCTTCATATCCGTAAACCAAATTGGAAACTTTGCTGACCCATTTAAAGCCGGTCAAAGTTTGGGAGTAATTAATGAAATTCTTTTTAGCAATTTTGCCTAGTAACGTGCCAGAAACTAAAGAATTGGCATACGCACTCTTTTTGAAATTGAATTTGCGCTGTAGATATCTTCCAAGTATCGCTCCGACCTCATCACCACGCCACATCTGCCATTTGCCATCAAAATTAGTGGCAATTGCACAACGATCAGCATCTGGATCATGCGCAATTACTAAATCGGCGCTGACTTGCTGTGCTAATTTCAATGCCAAATCAATCGCACCTTTTTCTTCTGGATTTGGAAATGGCACAGTTGGAAAATCTGCATCAGGTTGCATTTGTTCTTTAACAACTGAAACATTTTTAAAGCCAGCAATTGAAAGGGTATTGAGAAAAGTTTGTCCGCCGACTCCGTGAAGTGGGGTATAGACCAAATTTAGGCTTTCACTAGTTTTTAGAGTTACTAACTTTGTTGTGGCATTTAGATATGCCATCTCAACGGAATTATTTAAAGTTAAGTAGTTATCAGATTTTGCAATTGGAAAAGATACATTCTGCATCGCGGTAGCGATTTCTTTATCGATAGGTGAAATTATTTGCGAACCATGAAATCTGATGCCATCTACATTTTTACCTAAATAAACCTTGTAACCATTATCAATTGCGGGGTTATGGCTAGCGGTAACCATGATTCCAACATCGGCAGCTAAGTAATTAACTGCAAACGCGAGTAATGGCGTCGGACAAACATCTGGAAATATCCAAGTTTGAAAACCACTCCCTGCAAAAATTTGCGCACTCAGCTTGGCAAATGCTGCAGACCCATGCCGAGCATCCATTCCAATTACAACTGACTTTAAACTGCGATCTTTCATGAAAGTACAGATAGCCGCGGCTGCTCGTTGCACTACCGCTAAATTCATACCGGAAGGTCCGGGAATTAAAGGACCACGCAGACCTGCAGTACCAAATTCAAGTAATCCGTTAAAACTTTTAGATAACGCCGCCGTATTTCTTGAAGTTAAATAATTTTGTAAAGTTTTAACTGAATCTGGATCAGGATCGGTTTTACACCACTCATTTACTATTTCGGTTAATTTAGATAAATCAGAGTCAGAAATTTTAAAAGTTGAACCGTTATCTGCACTCACAACTTTGGCAAGACTTTCGCCAGCAAATCTCCAATCCGGGTAGCAGCAGCTTTACCGGCAGCAATAACTTCAGCGTGATCTAATTTTTCACCAGTGACTCCTGCCGCTGCGTTTGTAACAAGTGAAATTGCCAGAACTTTTGCCCCTAATGCATGGGCGGCTATCGCCTCTGGCACAGTAGACATGCCAACTAAATCTGCACCAATTGTGCGCATCATATTTATCTCTGCCGGAGTTTCATATGTTGGGCCACGCCAATGTACATAAACACCTTCACTAAGTGCGCCAGTTCCTTGTTCTTCTTGTTTAACAATTGCTCGCAACTCTTTACTGTACAAATCAGTTAGATCTACAAAGTTTGCACCACTTAGTGGCGAGGCGGCAGTTAAAGATATGTGATCTTTTATTAAAACGGTTTGGCCAACTTTGTATTCGCGGTTGATTCCACCCGCAGCATTTGTAAGTACAATTCGATTACAACCTGCTTTCACCGCGGTTCTAACGGAGTGACAAACCGCATTCATTCCTAATCCTTCGTAGAAATGTGTGCGACCTAAAAAAACTAAAATTGAAATAGTTTTACTACCGGCAGTTAAATCATATGACCGAACTTTTCCACCGTGGCCGGCAACAGTTGGTGCAATAAAACCGGGTAGTTCAGTTGCTGAAAATTCATGTGTTGGTTTACCAAGAGAATCTGCCGCGCTGACCCAACCAGAACCTAACACCAGTGCTACTTGATGATTTTTTTTACCGGTAATTTCCGAAATCTTTTTTGCAGCAGCTTCGGCAGTAGAAAGCGGATCTTTATCCAGTTGCGCAATTTCTTGTGACACTTGTGAATTATCCATTTGAATTAGCCGATTTTATCTCAGTCCATTGATAGCCAAGTTTTAGAATCATTCGACGCAATAATGGCAGTGATAACCCAATAATCCCGCTTGGATCTCCCTCAATCGAATTGATAAAGGGTGCGCTATTTCCATCTAATGTAAAACCGCCAGCAACTTTTAATGGTTCACCAGTATTTACATAATCTTCAATTTCGTCATCGCTCATTTTTGCAAAATTTACTTTCGCACTAGACCTTTCACTCAATTCAATCTGTTGCTTGGTATCAATCAGGCAATGACCGGTGTGCAAAATTCCACTTTTACCACTTAGTTGTTTTGCTCGAGCAATTGCTTTGTCTCTAGTTTCTGGTTTGCCAAGAGATTTACCTTCAAATTCAAAAGTGGAATCACAACCTAAAACTAAAGCCGGAAAATCAATAGTTTTAGCAACAGTATGCGCTTTCAGAATTGCCAGCGCAATTACTAATTCGCCCGGGGAAAGTTTGGCAAACTGATCATCTTCTTCATTTACATCGCTAACCACAATTTTTGGATTTATCCCAACAGATTGCAGCAATCTGGCGCGAGAAGGCGAGCCGGAAGCGAGTACCAGTTTTACCGTCACAAAGTAACCTTAACGCATGGCAAATGTTCCGTTTCATTTTATGGCTGCCGGAAAAATGTTGGGAATTAGTGATGAGCAAAAATTTATTATCAAAGAGAGTGAGAACTTTGCTGCTGCAAATGAAAAACTAAAACCTAAATTTGCAGTATTAGTTGCAAGGTCTGGCCATGGCCAAGTTTCAACCTGGCCAATTGCTAAGTTGCAAGATGAATTAATTGTGATCGCTCCAGATGAGTCAGATTTAATACTTACAGAGCGGGTAATTAATCAAGTTACAAAAAATAAATATGAGGGTGGCGCTGAATTTATATTTGATGAAAACTTTAATTTGTTAGAGGTTAATTATTTAAATACAAAAACTGCCGCTTGGACTATTTTCGCCAGCCAAACAAATTATTTTGAACAATTTATTAGGGGTTACCTGAATTTACCTTTGGGTCGGGTTAATTCATTAGGAAAATATGTAGTTTGTGGCGAACTAAAAAATGCTCCCGGAAAAGATGAGTTCTATCCATATCTACATTTGATGGCACATAATCCAAACTATAAATTTGATAAATCCGAAAACTCTGCCAAGTCGCAGTTTGTAACTTTATTTGGTGATGATTTAGATTTTTTATGCCAACAAATAAAACATGCGCAGGATTATTACAGCGCAAAAATTCAGGAGTGAGCGCGCTTTCCGTATTCGATAGCGGGGCAGCGGTCCATTACCGCCAATAGTTTGGCTGTTTGGGCTTTTGAAACTGCTTCCGAATCTATTACACCAAGTTGTAACCAAACTGCTTTAGCACCAATTTTTATTGCTTCATCAACTACCGCACCTGCTAAATCTGAGTTAACAAAAATATCAACTACATCGATTTTTTCTTTTACATCCGAAAGTTTGGCAAATCCTGGTTGACCATGAACAGTTTCGGCTTTGGGATGAATCGGAATTATTTTGTGACCATGTTCAATCAAAGTTTTTGCAACTCTAAAAGCTGCACGTTCTTGATTATTACTTAATCCAACTATTGCCCAGGTTTTTAACTGCAATATTTCATCGATTACCGCTTCGTTGTTCATTAATTAATCAGCAACTCGTCCCAGCGCGCGAAACTTCCATCCAGCACGGCGCCATTTATCTTGATCTAAAGCGTTTCGACCATCAATAATAATCGCGGATTTAACTTGGCTTTTTAATTCTGCCGGATTAAGTTCTCGATACATTTTCCATTCGGTTAGATGTAAAACTATTTCTGCGCCGGATATTGTCTTAGTTATTTCACTTTCAAATTTGAGATTTGGAAAGCGTTTACGGGCATTTTCAATTGCCTTTGGATCATGTACAACTACATCAGCTCCGGCTGCTCTAATTTGTTCGGCAATATCTAAGGCTGGCGAATCTCTTACATCATCACTATCTGGTTTAAATGCTGCTCCGAGTACTGCAATTTTTTTAGACTTTAAATCATTACTTAAATCTCGACGAACTAATTCAATAACGCGCGCTCTTGCCCGTAAATTAATGGCATCGATTTCTTTTAAGAACTCAAGTGCTTGTTGGGCTCCAAGTTCTTCCGCCCTCGCCATGAATGCCCGGATATCTTTTGGTAAACAACCTCCGCCAAAACCAATTCCAGCTTGTAAAAAGCGATTACCAATTCTTGGATCGTAACCAATTGCTTTCGCCAGCACCGTGACATCACCGTCAGCTGCTTCGCAGATTTCTGCCATGGCATTAATGAAGGAAATTTTTGTGGCCAAAAATGAATTTGCCGCTACTTTTACTAATTCTGCGGTCGGTAAATCTGCCCTAATCCATGGAATATTGGCAGCGATATTTTTTGCATAAACCTGTTTTAAAGTTTCTTCCGACTTATCATCAACAACACCGACTACTAAACGGTTTGGATTTAATGTGTCCTCAACTGCAAATCCTTCGCGTAAAAACTCCGGATTCCAAGCAAGCTCTGCAGCTGGATTAATTTGTTTTAATTGTGCGCGCAATTTTGCGGCGGTACCAACGGGAACAGTGGATTTACCAACCACGAGCGAACCGGCTTTAGCCACTTTGGCAACTTTTTCTAGCGCCGAGTTCACATAAGTTAAGTCAGCGGCATTTGAATTTTTGCTTTGTGGAGTACCGACACATATGAAATGCACGTCGCAACCTGAAATTTTCGAAAAATCTGTGGTGAAAGTTAGCCGCTTGGCAGTAATTTGTTTTTTGAGTAGTTCATCTAATCCCGGTTCATAAAATGGCACAGTTCCAATTGATAACTGGTTAATTTTTTCAGCATCAACATCAACACCGATTACTTCAAATCCCAATTCAGCCATACAGGCAGCATGAGTTGCACCAAGATATCCGGTACCGATTACAGATAATTTCACTTGCTAACCCAATCAGTTGGTTGAATGAGTAGAAAGTCTAACTTAAGAACAACTCTCAATATCTACAGATTGTGTCTTGAATTTATTAGCATTCGCCGTGGTTGCGGTTGCAGTGTCTGTACTAACAATTGCTTGGTCATCTTTGAGCATCTGCCAAAGTTCTGGCGACAAATCTGGATCCCAAAGTACTGCTGAAGTAATTACACCGTCGCTGTAATTTAAATCTGACAGTGGCACAGTAAGTGTCTGCACATTCCCAGAAGATAAATTTCGCATTTGTTTTGCAAGATCTATCAAATCATTTGTCTGCAATTGCGAATCTGTTGTAATTGAACCTAAAACTGAATTTAAAAATGTTCCAAGTTTTACCGGATTTGTTAGCACTCCAAGACTTGTGGCCTTACGAAAGACTGCACCAAAAAAGGCTTGCTGTCTCTTCATTCTTCCTAAATCACCGGTGCCATCTAACTCGCGGCTACGTACATACGCCAGGGCAGTTAGACCGTCCAAAATATGTGTACCGGCTGGCAATTCCAAATGACTTTTTGAATCACTCAATGCTTTCTTGGTGCATATTTGAATTCCCCCAATTGCATCGACCATATTTGCAAATCCAACAAAATTTATCTCTAAGTAATGATCGATTTTTAAGTTGGTCATCTCTTCAATTGTTTGTACCAACAAAGATGCGCCGCCAAAGTTATATGCAGCATTAATTTTTTCCGGAGCTGCTGGAATAGTAACGCCTTTACTGTTTTTGTGTTCTGGAATTAGCGCGTAAGTATCGCGTGGAATTGAGATGACATAAGCGGCATCTCTGGATTTAGAAATATGAATCAGCATCATCGAATCTGATCTTTTACCTGCAGCTGTTGCAACTGAGCCAACTCTTAGTTTTTGGATTTGCTCAGTTGTTAAACCTTCACGCGAGTCTGACCCAACTATCAAATAGTTTATGGCAGTAGAACTTTTAACGGGACGATTTTTCCTGCCAGAGCTTAAATCAACTTGATTGACCGTGATCGAAAAAATTCCAAAACCAAGCCAACTGATAGCAGATATGAACACGATGAATATAGATAGCCAAGTAATTGCTTTGCGTTTAGTAATTTTTCTAAGGCTTTTACTAATATTCACAAGAAGTAAGTCTAAATCTATATCGGAATTGCCACGCAAACACTGTTGATTATTTGATTAAAGAATTATGAGAATCGCTAAAGTTAGCAAGTTATGACCAATCAAAGCGGCAATATGCCAATTAGTACTAATACCAAACCTGGCGTATCTGTTGTTATTCCAGTTTTAAATGAAGAGAAAAACTTAGCCGCAACTATTAGATCAATATCTAGTCAAAATTATTCTGGCGAAATTGAAATAATTTTAGCTCTTGGCCCTTCCACTGATAAAACAAATCAAGTTGCAACTTCACTTTCTAAAATAGATCTGCGAATTAAATTAGTAACAAATTCCAGCGGTAAGACTCCTGCTGGTTTAAACCTTGCCATCAAATCAGCTAAATTCGATTTAATTTGTCGCATAGATGCACACTCTGAAATTCCAACAAGTTACATCAGTGACGCAGTTTCGATTATGCAAAATACCGGTGCGGTAAATGTTGGTGGTGTTATGGCAGCGCAGGGAAATACCAGTTTCCAACGAGCAGTGGCAACTGCTTTGCGATCTAGATTAGGAGTTGGCTCGGCTAGATTTCATATCGGTGGAAAAGCTGGCGCAGCCGACACTGTTTATCTTGGAACTTTTTTAAAGTCAGCATTAATTGCCGCTGGTGGTTTTGATGAAAACTTTTCTCGGGCGCAAGATTGGGAGTTAAATTATCGATTGCGTAAAAATGGCGGATTAGTTTGGTTTGACCCAAAACTTTCAGTTACATATCGCCCGCGAACAAATTTGTGGCAACTTGCTAAACAGTATTTTCAATATGGCAGATGGCGTAGAACTGTCTCTCGCAAACATCCTGGCACCGTTAATTTTAGATATTTAGCTGCGCCATTTTTAGTTTTAGGAATTTTGATTTCAATTTTGGCTTCAATTTTAATTTCAAATTATTTTTTACTGCCAATTTTTAGTTATTTTGTTCTCTTATTTTTAGGATCAGTATTTATTGGCCGTGGAATTTTTGAGCGATTGATTTTGCCAACTGTTTTGGCGACGATGCATATTTGTTGGGGATTAGGATTTTTAACCGCTCCAGCGCGGCTAGCTAAATAACTTTATTGATTTTGGTGCAGTACCGAATTTAATCCTTGCCATGAGCCGCTCTTTGGCAACGCCTCAATTGCACCTGTTTGCGAATTTCGTCTAAATAACAAATTGTTTGCACCAGAAAGTTCTATCGCCTTAACTATTTTGCCAGCGCTTTGATTTGGCTCTTTTGGCAACATAACTTTGCTGCCGGCGGTTAGATATAAACCAGCTTCTACAACACAATCATTTCCCAGCGATATGCCCAGCCCGGAATTTGCCCCAAGCAATGTGCGCTCACCAACTGAAATTTTTTCTTTTCCACCACCACTTAAAGTTCCCATTATTGATGCTCCGCCACCAATATCGGTGCCATCACCAACTACAACTCCGGCACTTATGCGTCCTTCGACCATTGATTTACCAAGTGTGCCAGCATTGAAATTAACAAAACCTTCATGCATAACGGTTGTGCCACTAGATAGATAAGCACCAAGTCGAACTCGATTGCCATCTGCAATACGAACGCCATCTGGAATTACATAATCAATCATTCTTGGAAATTTATCCACGCCATAAAACGCAATCGCTGGATATTTCGCAAGCAGTTCTGCTCTGACTATCTCAAAATTCTCTAATTGGCATGGGCCAATCGAGCTCCAGATCAAATTGGGCAAGATTCCAAAAACGCCATCTAGATTTATTTGATTTGGCTTAACTTTGCGCATCGAAAGCAGATGTAATCGTAAATACACATCAGCCACATCTTTTGGAGCGGCGTCTAGGGAAATTTGGATTGAAATCTTTTTGGTGCTGATTTTCCGAATTAAATCTTGGGTAATTAGTGAATCAATTGAGCTAGCAATTTGTTTTTCATCTATCTTTGAGAGCTCTGCCTTTAAAAATCTCGCCTCAATAATTTGATTGTCAGAGTTAACTGACGCAACTCCAACTCCAAATGCGTTTTGTTTTAATAATTGCGACTCACTCGGCATAAACCAAAGGTATCAAAACACTAGAATTGCCGTTGTGAATTCAAATTCAACATTCGCTGCAAATAAATCGGTGAGTGTTTTTTGTTCCTCAGCACCTGATATTCCGCCAAACTCACTGCAGTTGGCATTTGATGTTGGAGCAGCGATTGCCAAATCTGGTTGGAATTTAATTTGGGGCGGCGGGAAAGCTTCAATGATGGGTGAGGTTGCAAAAGGCGCACGTGCTTTTGGCGGAAAAACAATTGGAGTAATTCCAACATCACTTAAGACAATTGAGTTTGCCGATGAAGCTGCAGATGAACTTCACGTAGTTGAAGATATGCGCACGCGCAAAGCAAAATTAGAAAATTTATCTGATGCATTTATCGCGCTTCCTGGCGGAATCGGAACTTTGGAAGAATTTTTTGAAATCTGGGTCGGTCGCTATTTAAATTTTCACAAAAAACCAATTGCCGTTTGCGATCCTTTTGGTTATTACTCGCTATTAAAGCAAGCGTTGGCTCATCTTGACGAACATAATTTTATGAAATCTGGTCAATGGGAACATATAGATTGGTGTTCAAGTATTGAATTAACTATCTCCGCACTTCAAAACAAATTGACGTGAGCAAAAAATCAGTTCATATAAAGGTGCAGATGAATTTAACTGCACCAATGGATTTGGTATGGCAAAAGCTGACCGATTGGCCATCTCAGGGAGACTGGATGCTGCTGACGCAAGTGCAAGCCAGCAAACCAAGTTCAGAGCCACAACAAATCGGAAACATCATTACGGCATTTACTGGCTTTAACTTTGGAAACCCTAGAAAAAAATTTCGTATTGGATTACTAGATGAAATGAAGATTACCAATTGGCAAATTGGTGATAATCAAAGGTTTTGCGAAGTTGATCATTTCGGCAAATGGTTAAAAGGGTTTGGTCGCTTTGAGTTAAATCAGATAACTTCAAATACCACCCAAATGATTTGGTATGAACGAATTGATTCCCCATTTTTATTCTCACTTTTGACTAAACCTTTCACCCAGATTGCAGTGGTTGTTTCACTTCGCAGATTTAGGCGGAAAATTTCAAACTAGTAAACTGCTCGCATGAGCGAAGAGACGTTGGCACAAATTTTGGCAGCGATGCCAGAAGAGCAACGTTTTATTTTGACTTTGCATTATGTAAAAGGTTTGCCACAAAAAGAAATTGCAAAAACTTTAGGTGTACCAGAACGAGCGGTAGCAACAGTTATCGTTTCTGGCAAGAGCCGATTACTGGGCTTGTTTTCCGCAGATCGTGAATGAGTAAAACCGAATTGGCGAATTCATTAAATTCAGGGGATAATTCTCCCTTACTTAATTTGTGAGTGATTTTTAAACTTTATATCGCGCAATAAAACGTAATAATTAAGGAGTCTCAAATGGCAGCTATGAAACCCCGCACTGGCGATGGCCCAATGGAGGTAACCAAAGAGGCTCGCTCCTTCATTATGCGTATTCCACTCGAAGGTGGCGGCAGATTAGTTGTCGAATTAAATGCTGAAGAAGCCACAAATCTCAGTAGCGTTTTACAAGCCGCAGTTGCGCTAGTTAAGAAATAAAATTCACTAGTTTTCAACTTCCGTAAATATCTAAAATTTTAAGTTGGCCAAAACAAATGGCAAATAAACCGGGCGAAAACTTCCCGGAAATTAAATTAGTAAATCCTAAGCAACAACCTGAACGTATATTTTCTGGAAAATCGGCAATTGCAATCGCAGTTACCAAAGTTGATGATCAATTTAAATTACAAAATAGTGCATTTGTAAAGTTAGTCGAGAAGTACTTTCAAATAGATTTATCGGCGCAGTTTGCAAACTGGCCAGATTTTGCCGCGAAGGCAGCTGAAGTTATTGAGATTCCAGTCAGCCAAGGTTCATTAAAGCGAATTTATTTAGTTGGAATCGGTGAAGCTAAACCTGAAGAGTTGCGAAAAGCTGCAGTTGCAGTTGGGCGAAAAGTCAAAGGTCAAGATGTGCAGTTGATTTCTGCAATTGCAAGCAATAAATCTTCAGTAATCACCACCACAGTGGCATTGGTGTTATCAAATTACTTTTTCTGGATGAAAAGCGATAAGCAATCTAAACCAATTACCTTCTTTATTTATGGCGAATATGATGCCGAGCTAATTCGCGCCACTGCATTGGCCACCGCAGTTTGGCGGGCCAGAGATTTAATCCATACCCCTTCAAACATTAAAAATCCGTTGTGGCTGGCAAATGAAGCCAAACGATTGATCCGGCTTGCCAAAAGTTCTAGCCTGAAAATT
Source organism: uncultured bacterium (assembly GCA_963977945.1). Classification (GTDB taxonomy): domain Bacteria; phylum Actinomycetota; class Actinomycetes; order Nanopelagicales; family Nanopelagicaceae; genus CALMJB01. The sequence goes on along the minus strand of CAXBQO010000018.1, from coordinate 2,081 downwards.
TCAGTATTAGCTGGCAAACAATTACAAGAGTTTGGTGGTTTAAGAGCAGTTGGTAATTCTTCGCCCAAACCTGGACCAAGATTTATTCAAATAACTTACTCACCAAAAGGCGCTCGCAATTTAAATCACGTGGTTTTAGTTGGCAAAGGAATTACCTTTGATACTGGCGGTGTATCTCTAAAACGTCCTTACGACATGATGGTTGCGATGAAGAGTGACATGGCTGGAGTCGCAGCAGTGTTGTCCGCGATGTTGTCACTGCCAATTACCAAACCAAAAGTAAAAGTTACTGCGCTACTTATGTGTGCTGAAAATGCATTATCGGGAACTTCGCAGCGACCTTCAGATGTGATTAAACATTATGGCGGTACAACCGTTGAAGTAATAAATACTGACGCTGAAGGTCGATTGGTACTAGCCGATGGTTTAGCTTTTGCCGATTTAAACCTTGATCCAGATTATTTAATTGATGTTGCAACATTAACTGGCGCTGCCACATTAGGTCTGGGTAAGCAATTTGCAGCTATGTATACCCGCGATGATCGATTGGCTAAAGAGTTAGCGCAAATTGGTAATGAAGTTGGAGAGAAAGTTTGGCGCATGCCTTTAGTTGATGATTACGCAATTGCATTAGAAAGTGATGTCGCCGATTACAACCACACCGCTGATAAATATGATTTTTCCGCCGGTTCAGTCACCGCGGCACTTTTCTTAGAAAAGTTTGTCGGACAGCGCAAGTGGGTGCATTTAGATATCGCAGGACCTGCTCGTTCTGAAACAGATTCTGGCGAGAACATAAAGGGTGGCACCGGCTTTGCTGCTCGGTTATTAACGGAGTGGTTGGCTAGATTTAACTGATGCAAATAAATCGTGGTGACATGTTGGCGTATGCCGAGAGTTATGTTGCCGAAGATTTTTACATGCAACAAGCCCGTAAAAATGGCGCCGAAGTTGGTGCGATTGATCCAACTGCTGCAGTTGGAAACTTAATTAAATATTTAATTAAATCTGCTAAATCAAAATCTGTGGTTGAAATTGGTACTGGATCAGGAGTAGGTGGGCTTTGGATCTTTGCTGGTTTAAATAACGATGGCGTTTTAACCACAATCGATACTGAACGAGAATTTTCTAAAATTGCAAAGCAAATATTTCAAGATGCAGAAATTTCTCCAACTCTTTATCGAATAATTACTGGAAATTTAATTGAAGTGGTGGATAAATTAGCTGACAATAATTACGACTTTGTGGTTGCCAGATGCTCAAATGAATTACCTGACATGGTGCATGCTGCTGCGAGATTGCTTAAAGTTGGTGGCGTTTTCTTAATAGATGCTGTGATGGCTGGCGGCAAAGTTGCCGATGCAACACAACGAGATAGCGAAAGTATTGCTCGGCGAGATGCGATTAAGTTGATTCAGGAAGACAAAAGATGGAATTCAACTTTATTGCCAATTGGCGCTGGTGTATTAGTTGCTCATAAACTTATGTAAATGAGCCTGCCAGATCCATCTCAAACTCCATATAAACCTTGGTGGCAACCAGCACAAGAACAATCAAAAAGTTTTACTTACAACACTCAACAAAAACGAAATCCAAATAGTTTTTTTATATTACTAACTGTTTTAGTTTCATTAGTTTCTGGCGCAATCGGCGCGACAATTGGGCGCACGGCTTCGGGTAATGCAAATATTGTTTCTACTTCAAACTCAATTGAACGCGCTCCCGATTCAATTGCCGGAATCGCCGCCAGAGTTTCACCATCAGTTGTAGAAATTGATGTCACTGCAAGTTCTGGATCAGATACCGGATCAGGTTTCTTTATTGATAGCGATGGATACATTTTGACCAACAATCACGTGGTTGAAGCTGCAGCGACAAGTGGTCGAATTTCTGTGACTTTGGCAAATGGCAAAAAATACGCGGCCAGAATAATTGGTCGTGACTCTTCTTATGATTTAGCGGTTTTAAAAACCGATTTAGTTAACGCTGCTGCTCTGCAGTTTGGAGACAGTGACAAAGTAGCTGTTGGTGATGCGGTAATTGCAATTGGTTCACCATTAGGACTTGCTGGCACAGTAACT
>CAXBQO010000017.1:0-14762 GCA_963977945.1 uncultured bacterium | reverse complement strand
TTGATCTGTGCTTTTTAAAGATGGGATACGGCCCGAGCTCCAGTAAGACAAAGTCTTTTCCGCACTTGGCTCACTCTTGAGCTGCAATTCTAGTTTTGCAGCTTGTTCTGCAACTGTTTGATCATCTACGGTGCCAGTCTTAGTTTGAACGACAACAACTACCGCCGGATCTTTGACATTAAATGTGTCTTTTAAATAGTCCCAAACTTTGGCCGAATCACTATTGGGATTTGAGTAACCACCTGAATCAAAACGTGTAAAAACTTGAGATCCGACTGCGCCAAAAGTTATAACTAGAACAATTGACAATAGCAACAGGGCTTTCGCACGACGCGCAACTGCATGACCTAATTTGGCAAACATTCAGATTCCATCTCTTTAGTTAATTGACTAATAGTTCCCAACAGGGAATAATGTAAACAATGTTAACACTTGAGCGCAAGGGAACTGATTACCATCACGGTGATTTGAAACACTCGGCAATTCGCGCTGCTAGAAATTTAGTTGAGCGAGATGGAATAACTTCTCTCGGAATTAGAAAAGTTGCGGAATTACTCGCAGTATCACCGGCAGCTTTATATCGACACTTTGAAAATCTTGAGCAAATGCGTGCGGAATTACGGGAGCAAATTAGACAAGACCTTGGTGAGTTTATGAAATTTAGGCGTGATCGAGTTAAGCCAACAACTAATAAAAGAAAAAATGCAATTTTACGTTTTGAATCTTTAGGCGAAGCTTATGTGGATTTTGCCCGATCAAATCCACGTTTGTTCGAGGTTGCTTTTATTCACTGCGACGAAAAACCAATCAGTGAATTCTCCGATTTAGCCTGGGATTTATTAAAAGAGTCTCTTACCGAATTAATGAAAGTTGGATTCCTAGATAAGAAAGTTTTAACTTCGGCTCCTATGATTGCGTGGAGCTCGGTACATGGATTAGCTGTTTTAGTTGCTAATCGGGCAATTGCACAGCGAGACCAAGAAGAGGCACTTCAGCAAATTCTTGACGGAGTGCAGCGCGCTTTACGTGCTTAATCTGATTTTGAAGTTGGCTTCGGTGTTGATTTGGTTTCAGTACCGGCAGACTTTTTATCAGTTTTAGTTTCTGGCTTTGGTTCACTCTTTGATTCACCTTTGGTTTTTGACTCAGGTTTTTTACGTGAATCAGTTTTATAAAAGCCACTGCCTTTAAAAACTACACCAACATTGTTAAATAATTTTCTGACTGGTGATTGACATTCAATGCAGTCTTTCCAGGGTTCATCATTAAAACTCTGCACTTTTTCAAAGACTAAATCGCATTTTGTGCATTGATATTGATAGGTAGGCATAGAGTTCTAGTTTATTTACAAAATGGAATAGAATCACATTTTAGAAAAGAGCACAGAGATAACCATGAAAAAGCCAACGATTCACATTCTGTTAAAAAGAATATTGGGTATTTTTCTGGTAGTTGCAGTTTTTCTATTCAACCCGGCTAGCGCGCACGCGACCTCACTCATCGAATCAAATCCACGATCTGGTGCGGTAATAAATATTGCGCCAGATGCAATTACATTGACTGCCAATGCTCAACTTGATGCCAACGGCAGCGAGGCAGTAGTGACTGATCCAATTGGCAAAAAAATAAGTGATGGAACGGTCGAAGCGCAGGGAGCCAATTTAATTATTGGATTAAAGCCCCTCACCAAATCTGGAATTTATACCGTTAGCTACACGTTGGTTGCGGTTAATGATGTTCCAGTCACCGGAAGTTTTACATTTTTATTTAATGCGCCGGCGACTTTAGATCCAAACACCGACACCACGACTGGCGAGAATGGACTAAATCAAAATCCAAATCGAATGACAGATTTAATTGTTATTGCAATGATGATTTTTGCCTTCTTTGTAATGATTTGGTTATCAAGATTTGCCAGACGCAATTTCGGTCGGCAGGTTAAAAATGTTAAAAAAATTCCAACTCAGCCAAAACCAAAATCAAAACGAAAAACTTTTGGCAGATAACGTAGGTAAATCTTGCTACTAACGCTTTCAAAGAGCGCGATGTTTATTTTTGCATTTGTAGCAATTGGCTTGACGTTAGCAAATACCTTTTTTCGCATTGATAAAGCTGGTTTGATTCAAGGTAAAAACTGGAATTCTAAAATTAAATTATCTTTATTGCTTTGGTGGCTGACGACTCTAATTTTTACATTCATCACCGCAGGTGAAATTATTAATCAGAAGAGTTTTGATGTGACAGCCACTTGGTCATATTTAACTCTGACCGATTTGGGAAAAAGTTATTTAGTTGCTTTGGTATTAATTTTCATGGGTTTGTTATTTAATTATTCAAAAAATTCCGGCAGCTTTTTTGGATTTATAGTTTCCCTAGCCGCAATCGCAGCACCAATTTTCCAAAGTCACAGCTCGGGGTTGGGAAATCACGGTTTAGCCACCGGCACACTCTTATTTCATGTACTGGCATTAACTTTATGGATCTCGTCATTAATAGGCTGGCAAGCAATATCCGAACCAGAGCGAAAACTCTCATTTAATCGCATACACAATTTACTGCTTTGGGTAGCAACCACTGTTGTGATTACCGGTGTTATTAATTCTCTGATTCGGTTGGGATTTTCAAAGGATTGGTTTTCAAAATACGGTTTATTAGTAATTTTAAAAATTGTTTTAACACTTTTTGCTTTGTCATTAGCGGTTATGAATCGTAAAAAAATTTCAACATCAAGCAGGTTTAATTCAAGTAGCTTGATTCCTGCTGAAATATTTGTTTTGATTTTTATTTCGGTGATTGGCAATTGGTTAACGCAAATACAGCCGCCAAATGTGAATACAAAATTAGCTCAAGCAGACCCTGCGCTACTTCAAGTTGGAATACCGATGCCAGATGCACCAACATTGAGCCGAATTTTCTGGAGTTACCAAGCAGATGGTGTGATTTTGGGAATTTTAATTTTTGCAGTTGCTTTATATATTCGAGGCGTTTTGGTCTTAAGTCGTCGGGGAGATAAATGGCCCCTTAGTAAAACTATTTTATTTGCAGTCGGAATCTCACTTATTGATTACGCAACTAGCGGCGGTATTGGGGTTTATGCAAACTTTGCATTCTCTTTTCACATGATGGCGCACATGATTATTGGAATGATTGCGCCAATAGCAATTGTGCTTAGCTCCCCAGTTACATTGGCATTGCGCACACTTCCCATCGGTCGAGTTAAAGATGAACGCGGCGTGCGAGGAATGTTTATAAATTTCCTACATTCCCCTTTCACCAAAGTAATTTCAAATCCAGTAATTGCTTTAGCAATATTTGATGGCTCGCTTTTTGTTTTGTACTTCACGCAATTATTTGGTGATCTAATGGGAGCGCATATCGGCCATATATTTATGAATCTGCATTTTTTATTTGCGGGTTTACTTTTTTATCAAGTAATAATCGGAACTGATCCGCTGCCAGTCACAGTGCCACACATTGTAAAAATAATAATTTTGTTTGCGGCTATGAGTATTCACGCATTTTTCTCAATCGGATTACTTTCAGCTACAACCCAATTAGACGGTGGATATTTCCAAGGTTTACAAAGACCTTGGTGGGGTGATTATTTAGCTGACCAAAAATTAGGCGGTTCCATAGGCTGGGCTTTGAGCGAAATTCCAATTTTGTTGGCACTGATTGCGGTTTTTATGCAGTGGCTTCGAAGTGATCGTAATGAAACTCGCAGAATCGATAGAGCGGCCGAACGGGCTGCTGCAATGGGCGAAGATGACGATTTAGCAAAGTACAACAAATACTTGGCACAACTTTCAGTACTTGATCAAAAGACAACTAATGGCGAAAAAGACCAACAATCTCGCAAGAAAAATAGAAAATGAATCAATTACATTCTCAGAATATGATTTAGGTATGGAATCTTTATTCGCCCCAGAATATGAAGAATTACGTTCGGCGATATCTGATTTAGCAGAAAAACAAATTGCTCCCCACGCTGCAGATGTTGATCAAAATTCTCGTTATCCAATTGAAGCGGCGAAAGCATTACAAGATGCCGGATTTGCAGCCGCACATGTTCCAGTTGAATTTGGTGGGCAAGGAGCAGATGCATTAGCAACTGTCATAATTATTGAAGAGGTAGCAAGATTTTGTGCCGCATCATCATTGATTCCGGCGGTTAATAAATTAGGTTCAGTTCCGATTATTTTGGCCGGAAATCAATCACAAAAAACCAAATATTTATCTGCGCTAGCAAAGGGCCAAGGATTTTCTTATTGTTTATCAGAATCTGATGCAGGCTCAGATGCCGCAGCGATGAAAACCAAAGCGGTAAAAGATGGAAACGATTGGTTGTTATCTGGCAGCAAAAAATGGATTTCAAATGCCGGAATCTCAGATTTTTATACTGTTTTAGCAAGCACCGATATGGCAAAAGGGGCTAAAGGAATTTCAGCGTTCATTGTTGAAAAATCTGATGCCGGAGTTTCTTTTGGTGCGCCAGAAAAGAAAATGGGTTTTAAAGGTTCACCAACTCGTGAAGTTTATTTTGATCAAGTTCGATTACCAGCAGATAGATTGTTAGGAGAAGAAGGTGCGGGATTTTCTATAGCAATGCAAACCCTAGATCACACTCGAATAACGATCGCGGCACAGGCGGTTGGTATTGCACAAGGTGCTTTTGAAATTGCAAAAAAATATGCTCACGAACGTAAACAGTTTGGAAAAGAAATATTTGATTTTCAAGCGGTGCAATTTATGTTGGCCAATATGGCAATGCAGATTGCAGCGGCAAGACAATTAACTTACGCCGCAGCGGTAAAAAGTGAGCGAGGCGAGAGCGACTTAACTTTCTATTCAGCCGCATGTAAATGTTTTGCAACAGATGTGGCAATGCAGGTAACCACCGATGCGGTACAGGTTTTGGGCGGATATGGATATGTAAATGATTATCCAGTAGAGCGAATGATGCGAGATGCGAAATTAACTCAAATTTATGAAGGCACCAATCAGATTCAAAGATTGGTGATGGCTAGAAATTTAGAGACGCTTTAAATATTTATTAGTTGAAATTTATTTGGGGTTAAAACCGCATCAACACTTTCATCGTGTGCCTGCGTCGGAATTTTTTCCGTTAAAAATTCAGTATCAAAAATCACTGCGACTTTAAAGGCTTGGCTTTGCTTAAGCATGCGGTCAAAATAGCCACCACCTTGACCTAACCGATTTCCAAAAATATCTATCGCTAATGCTGGAACCAGAATCAAATCGAAATTTATATTTTCTTGCCGGGTAGTTTTAGGTTCAAGAATCGAACCATTTAGTTCTAATTCATTCAGGTTTCCAAAGTAATCACCCCACAATAAATCTTGGGCTTTAATTTTTGGGGCGTAAAGAGCGCAGCCATTTTTAATTAGTTGCTGGTGAAGCACTGAGATATTTGGTTCATGTGGAGTAGGAATAAAAGTGGCGATTTTCTTGGCAGTTTTTACTTTTGAATTCTGTAAAAATTCAGTAATAATTTTTTGGGAAAATTCAGTTTTAGTTTGAGCGGTTGAAAGTGTTTTGCGTTGCGTACGAATCTTGATTCGCAATTGATTTTTAGCCGGCTCAGAGTTACCAGAGAGTGTGTTACCCATTACGCAACTCTAATTAATTAACTTATCTAGGCAGTAAATCCCGAATAGGTATTGATGATTTAGATAAGGTTTATGGGTGCTTTTAAGTGAAAATGCAGATTCAGATTTGCTTGATGTAGATCAAGCACTTTCGATGATGCTTGAGGCAATTCATCCGTTATCTGCGTTGGACTTACCGTTAATGGATGCTCACGGTGCAACCTTGGCATCAAATCTATTAATAGATGATGAAATTATTTTGCCCGCTGGAAAAAGAATTGGCCCAAAAGAGGTCGGATTAGCGGCAAGCTTTGGATTAGATCACTTACCCGCAAGGCCACATCCAAGGGTTGTGGTTTTGTCTGCCGGAGCAGACTTAATTTCTCCTGGCTCGCAGGCTGCCCGCGGCGTGCTGGATAGTTCAGATTTTTCCGAAGATTTTTCACCAGAATTTGAAAGCAATTCTTGGATGCTAACTACATTGGCTCGAGATTGCGGTGCTAAGGCATTCAGAGTTCATTCCATTGCAAAAGATCCACAGAATTTAAAGTTAATTATTGAAGATCAGTTGGTACGTGCTGATCTTTTAATTATCAGTGGTGAGGTTAATGATGACTCATTTTCGCTAATAACTGATGTATTAATGCAGATAGGTGAAATCAGAACTTTTCGAATTCAATCTAGCCAAAATGGCAGATTTAATTACGGCCAAATTGGGGCAGATAAAGTTCCAGTGCTAACTCTTCCGGGTGAACCGGTTATAAGTTTTACCGCAGCATTGCTTTTTATGAAACCGATGATTGAAAAAATGCTGAACGCTAAGAGCTATACCAATCAAATAATAAATTTAAAGGCAAACTTTAATTTAGATGTTGCAGGTTTAAATGAACAACCACACTTTGGCGGATTGATTCCGGTGTACATAGATTCATCTGGAAAAATAGAGGTAATCACTGCAACCGATGATTTTGCTCTGTTTGCAAAAGCAACACATTTATTGAAATTAGTAAGTAAAACCAAACAAATTAAAATTGGCGATACTTTAGAACTAATTGAGTTAGATCGATAACTTTGACTATAAAACTTGAATCTCAAGACTTATTACTAAAACCCATTTCTTATTTAGATAAATTTTCCTGGGATGAAGTTAGGAATGAAAATCGAGAATGGTTAACTCCGTGGGAAGCAACAAAACCAAAAGTTGATTTAATTTTAGGCGCACCATCGTTTTTCCAGATGGTTAAAGTCTTAAAACGAGAACAACGAGCGGGTCGATCAATATCTTTCGGTATGTTTACAAAGCAAGGGCGAAAATCTAAATTTATTGGGCAAATTACTTTAGGCGGAATCACTTACGGTGCTATGCGCGGAGCCCATATTGGTTACTGGATTGATAAACGTTTTTCCGGAAAAGGTTTAACCACAAAAGCGGTGCAATTGGTATCTGAGTATGCGTTTTCAAAATTGAAATTACATCGAATCGAGATTGCAATGCGACCAGAAAATGAAGCTTCTAAAAAAGTAGCTATCAAGGCCGGTTATACATTCGAAGGTGAGCGAAAGAACTATTTGCATATCGCTGGGCAGTGGCGTGATCACATGGTTTATATTTTGGAGAATCCAAAAATCCAATAGATTTTTTAGCGACAACTGCTTTAAATCCCCATTTTTTACCGCAATTAGATTTAGTGTTTGCTTTCATGGCGTCAGGCATCATCTACTTGATAATCCTTGGTATGTGGGTGGCCTATTTCCTACCTCAGTGGTTAATGAATCATGAAGTTAAATCTGGAAAGTCAATTGATCGATATAAAAATGCAATGGCAGTAGTTGCTGAACAACACAGTATTACTGAACATAAATTTGAATCAGATTTAAATATTGAATCTGAATTAAAGAAAAATAATTCAAATAATTTATTTCAACGTCGACTTATTTTTGTAACATTACTTTGTACTCAAGTAATTGCCGTAATAGGTGGCTCCCTCGCGCTACTTGATTGGTCTATTTGTGCTTTGCCAGCTACCGGATTATTAATTTATGTATTTCATGTTCGTAGAGATATTCACAGATCGCAAGAGCGAATCCGTAGGTTGAAGGCGATTGAACGCATAACGCATGCGAATTTAATTACCGCCGAGAACGAGTTAATTGATACGGTAAATGAAATAGCTGAAAATAGAATTCAAGAAAAATATCGGGAACAAACCGCACAGATTGCGCGAAAGGCGGTAACCGTGGTTGCAAAAGCTGGCTCGAGTTGGCAGCCCACAACTTTGCCAAAACCAACTTATGCAAATGCACCAAAGGCAATTACTCCAAAGCGAAATATTGATAGCCAACAATCAAAGAAACCAACTTGGCAATCAGAACAAGAATTAATCGACGAATTATTAGAAAATAAAGTGGTAAGAAAGCGCACCGTTAAAAATCAGCCAGATCTCTTTGATCAGAATCAATCTGGCAGTGCTGTTAACGAATAACTAAATCCAACTTACAAACCACATTAATTTTTGCCATGCGGCATATTTGATGCCCAGCCCCATAAATATTGGCAAGAAATAAAGAAAATTAGCGGCCACTATGGCTACGAGTGAAATCGGAATCCAAAGAGTAAAAAGTTCAGAATGTGGTCGCAGTTCTCGAATTCGGTGGAAAAAATAGCCAATTGCCAAAACTAAAAATGGCAGCAAAGTTATGGAGTAGAAATAAAAAGTTGTTCGTTGCGTAATCAGTAGCCAAGGTAAATAAAGCGAGAGAAATGGCGCAAGTATGGAGACCGCTAGACGACTTTTTTGTTTGAAGGCATCAAAAATCAATAAAAATAAACAAAATATGGCAAACCACCAAAGAACTGGAGTACCAAGCGCCAGAATTTCTTGAGCGCATTTGCTCGCACCGCAACTGCTGCCCAAATTGTCAGATTCAAAGTAAAAAGAGGTGGGCCGTCGCAGTATTAACCAGCCAAATGGGTTTGCGCTATAGGAATGTGGCTCGGTTAAATTTCTATGAAAGTGCAAGATTTCAACATGGTAATTCCATAACGCGACTATTGGATTTCTAGAGCTGTTCCTTTTATAGCCAGAGCTTGAAAGAAACCAACCAGTCCAACTAATTAAATAAGTCAATGCCGGAATTAATACATAATTTAAAAGTTGTAACCCTAAATACTTGTAATAGATATTTTTAAAGTTCTTAGCAAGAAAAAATAGTAGGTAAGCAAGTAGCGCGCAGTAAATATATGCCCCATTCCATTTGGTAGAAATTGCAGCTCCTATGGCGATTCCAGCAATGAGATGGTTTCCTTTTAGCCAAAATAAAAATGCAACCAGTAAAAAAACAGTTAGAAAAATATCTAACAGCGCTATCCGAGACATAACTAAAGCAAGACCATCAAGCGCAATCAGCAAGGCACATAAGTTTGCTAAAAAGACTGATTTAAAAAGATGTTTGGCAATTAAATAAATCAAAGGTACTAATGCGCTACCGATAACGGCAGCACTTATGCGCCAACCAAATTCATTATTTCCAAATAATTGAATGCCAAGCCCAATCAACCATTTTCCAAGTGGCGGATGAACTACAAATTCTGCGGCAGCTGGAGTTCCAGAAAGTTCGACGCCGTGATTAATTAAACTGTTTGCATTTTTTACATAATAAACCTCATCAAAAATAAATCCTTTGGGTGAATCAAGTCGCCAAATTCGATTTGCAAATGCGATGAAGGTAATCAGGATTATTACCAGATTTTCTCTGATCTGATTTATCCAACTTTTCACTAAATAAGCCTATGACTTTTGAATGGGCTAAGTCGATAACTAGAATTTGCAAATGCTAATTGTGGCGGCGGTTCCAATTGGGAATTCCTTAGATGTAACCGAACACCTGAAATTACAGTTGCGAACCAGTAAATATGTGATTGCCGAAGATAGTCGAAAATTCCATCGACTTTGCAGTGATTTAAAGATTGAGACAAACGCCAAGGTTTTTTCATTTTTTGACGGAAATGAAAATGAAATTTTGGAACAATTAACTGAATTAATTAAATCTCATGATGTGCTTTTAGTAAGTGATGCTGGAACTCCTGGCATTAATGATCCGGGTTATCGATTAATAAGAGCAGCGATTACTAATAACGTTAAATTGCAGGTACTACCAGGGCCAAGCGCTGTGTTAATGGCCTTGCTGCTTTCTGGTTTACCAACCGATCGGTTTTGTTTTGAAGGCTTCGCTCCGCGAACCCAAACTGCCAGACAAAAATGGTTTGAACAGTTAAGCACCGAAGAGAGAACTATTGTGTTTTTTGAAGCGCCACATCGACTTGCGGAATCTTTAGCCGATGCAGCTCAAGTATTACGCGATGATCGGTTAGGCGCGGTTTGTCGCGAGATGACAAAACAGTATGAAGAAACTATTCGAGGTTCGATTAGCGAATTATTAAATTGGTCAAAACAAAACGAGGTACTTGGCGAAGTAACAGTGGTGCTTTCAGGCTTTGATCCCAAATCTGCTGACATCAACGAATCTGAGGTTGTTGCTCTAGTTAAAGCCGCAGAAAATGGTGGTCTTTCAAGAAAAAGTGCGATTGCGGTAGTTGCGAAGGATCTTTCGTTACCGAAAAGAATCGTTTACGAGTTGATGATTGAAAACAAATAATCAATAAATGCTGAACCGGTAGAATTCAAAAGTGTCAGATCAAAAATCTTTCTATGTAACCACCCCGATTTACTATGTAAATGACGCGCCACATATTGGTCATGCATACACAACTATTGCCGGAGATGTATTAACCAGATGGCACCGGCAGCGGGGGGAATCGGTTTGGTATCTAACTGGAACTGATGAACATGGCCAAAAAGTTTTAAATACAGCAACTGCAAACAACACTGACCCACAAGCATGGTGTGATCGGTTGGTTAATGACTCATGGATTCCACTTTGGCAAAAATTAAATGTTGCAAATGATGATTTTATTCGCACTACAGAATCGCGTCATGAGCTACGGGTGCAAAAGTTTTTAACTGAATTAAAGGATGCTGGATTTATATATGCTGGAAAATTTGAAGGTCCTTATTGTGTTGGTTGCGAAGAGTTTAAATTGCCAGGTGATTTAATCGAAGGTAAATGTCAGATTCACTCTAAGCCGGTGGAAATGTTGAGTGAAGACAATTGGTTTTTTAAGTTATCTGCATTTCGGGAACAATTATTAGAGCATTATCGAAGTAATCCTGCCGCCTGCCAGCCAGAGAGCGCACGCAATGAGGTGATCTCATTCTTAGAGGGCGAAGTTAGAGACCTTTCAATTTCTAGATCGACCTTAAGTTGGGGCATTCCAGTTCCGTGGGATAAAAAACAAGTTATCTATGTTTGGTTTGATGCACTTTTAAATTATGCAACCGCTGTTGGTTTGGGAGATGCAAAAGATTTTCTAAAAAAGTGGCCAGCTGATATTCACTTAGTTGGAAAAGATATTTTGCGCTTTCATGCCGTGATTTGGCCGGCAATGTTGATGGCAGCAAAACTTCCGATTCCAAAACAAGTATTTGCACACGGATGGTTATTAGTTGCCGGTGAAAAAATGAGCAAAAGTAAATTAACCGGAATCGCGCCAAGCCAAATTACAGATTATTTTGGAGTAGATGCTTTCCGTTATTACTTTTTACGTGCTATTCCATTTGGAAGCGATGGTTCATTCTCTTGGGAGGACATGAGCGCAAGATATACCAGCGAACTTGCAAATGATTTTGGAAACTTGGCATCGAGAACAAGTGCGATGCTTGATAAATATTTTGCCGGCAATATTCCAAATGCAGCTCAAGAACCAAAACTATCGAGTGCATTACAGCAAGCGGTAACAAAAGCAGACACTGCAATCAACACTTTAGATTTTCAAAGCGCAATTTTAGAAATTCTAGAATTTTGTAAATTAGTAAATGGTTATGTCACCGAAAAAGAGCCATGGCAATTGGCAAAAAATCCCGATAAAAGTGCCGAACTTGCGGCAGTTTTATATAACACCGCGGAATCACTTCGGGCTTTAGCTGTGCTCTTTAATTCAGTGATGCCACAAACTTGTCAAAAACTTTGGCAAGCACTTGGCGCTGAAAAATCATTAGGAAAACTGGCCGACCAACGAATTAGTAATGTGGCAAAGTGGGGACAACTTAAAGCCGGATCTGCCACTTCTAAAATAGAAATATTGTTTCCAAAATTAGAAGATGAGATAAAGAAATAGTTTTCGCCGTTCATGGCAGATAGACATAATCGAGATATAGATCGACCACCGGCGCCGATGCCAGAGCCGTTGGCTACAAATGTTGCTGATTCACATGCACACCTAGAGTTGATATTTAACGGCGAACCTAATGATCCGCGCATCAAAGAACTATTAAATGATTGTGAAAAAGTGGGAGTCACACGCGTGGTACAGGTTGGTTACTCATTAGAGCAATCAAAATGGGGAATTAAATGTGCTGAAAATTTTAAGGGGAAAGTAGTAGCAACAGTTGCGTTGCACCCAAATGAAGCCCCAGTTGTAAAAGATTTAGAGAGTGAACTTAGCGAGATTGCGACTTTAGCTAAACACGAATTGGTGCGAGGCATCGGCGAAACTGGATTAGATTTTTTTCGTACTCCAAAAGATTTACAAGATAAACAACTTTATTCATTTGAGCGACACATAGAGATTGCTAAACAAACTGGCAAAGCGTTAATAATTCACGATCGTGATGCACATGAAGCGGTATTTGAAACTCTGCAGCGAGTTGGCGCACCTGCAAAAACAATTTTTCACTGTTACTCAGCAGATGAGGTTTACGCTAAAAAAGCTGTTGCCGCCGGTTACATACTTTCATTTGCTGGCACAGTTACATTTAAAAATGCACCACATTTAAGATCAGCATTGCAGGTAGTACCAGTTAATCAGTTATTAGTTGAAACTGATTCACCATTTCTTGCCCCAATGCCAAACCGCGGAATGTTAAATACGCCAGCACAAATTCCAAACACATTGCGACATATGGCACTTGTGCGCGGAGAATCTGTTGATTATCTAGCCGAACAAATAGACCACAATATTGATGAAATTTTTGGTGATTTTTGATTACTCTGCTTGGCGCTAAACAAATAAGAGAAATTGCAAGTCATCTTTCATTAAAACCCACAAAAAAACTTGGCCAAAACTTTGTAATTGATGCCAACACTTGTCGAAAAATTGTGGAGCTTGCATCAATCGGCAGAAATGATGTGGTGCTTGAAATTGGACCTGGACTTGGCTCTTTGACATTGCCGTTGCTAGAAAAAGCAGCAAAAGTTTATGCAGTTGAAATTGATCAGCGGCTTGCAAACCAACTGCCACTAACAATGAAGCAAAATAATGCACCAGTAAGTTCACTTATAGTTTTAAATAAGGATGCGGTAAATCTAACTGCTAATGATTTTCTAAAATCAGCCAAATCAGATTTAGCAAAAATTAAGGTGGTAGCAAACCTGCCATACAACGTTTCAGTGCCGGTAATCATTAATTTATTTGAACAATTTTCTGGCGTAAAACAAATAACGGTTATGGTGCAGACCGAAGTTGCTCGTCGCTTAGCGGCGCAACCAAATTCAAAAGATTATGGCGCTCCGTCAGTGAAAATTAGTTGGTGGAGTAAGGCGCAATTAGTCAGCAAAATATCGCGAAATGTTTTTTGGCCAGTACCAAATGTGGATTCCTCAATTATTCAATTGACATCTCATGAACCACTTGGTTCAGAATCTTTGCGCAGAGATTGCTTCAAAGTAATTGATCTGGCATTTGCTACTCGGCGAAAAATGTTGCGCTCGGCGCTGTCATCTTTATTTGGATCGGTAAAAGTAGCTGAAAGTGAATTGATTCGAGCCGGTATTGACCCAACTTCACGCGGTGAAGCCTTGGGGATAAATGAGTTTATAAAAATAGCGAAAGTAATATGAGCAGATGCCAAATAAATCGGTAACGGTAAAAGTTCCAGCAAAAATTAATTTGCAACTTTCGGTCGGGCCTTTAAATCCCGATGGATTTCATGAAGTCGTATCGGTATTTCAGGCGGTTTCATTATTTGATGAGGTAAAAATAAGTAAAGCTAAGCCTGGTAGTGGTTTAGCACTTAAATTTTCTGGAAATAATGCGGCCAAAGATTTACCAACTAATTCTGAAAATTTAGCTTGGCAAGCGGCGGAATTAATTGCCAAAAAATTTAATATTTCTTCTGACTTATTAATAGAGGTAAAGAAGGAAATTCCAGTAGCCGGTGGAATGGCTGGCGGCAGCGCAAATGCGGCAGCGGTAATAGTTGGATTAGATGCTTTATTTGATTTAAAGATTTCGCGGGCTGAACAAATGACTCTTGGCGCAACTTTAGGAAGTGATGTGCCATTTTCAATTATGGGAAATGTGGCAATCGGACGTGGTCGCGGTGATCAATTAAATTCGGTATTAAGCCGGGGAACTTATATGTGGGTATTAGCCTTTTCAAACCAAGGTTTATCTACTCCAGCAGTTTATAAAGAGTGTGATCGTCTTCGTTCCGGAATGAATATTACAAATCCAAGTGTGAGCGATTCATTATTGCAAGCATTAGTTAACTCTGATGCAAAATCATTAGGTAAAGCATTAGTAAATGATTTACAAGCAGCAGCATGTTCTTTAAAACCTGCACTGCGAATGATTTTAGAAGTGGGAAATGAATATGGCGCACTTGGTTCAATTGTTTCTGGATCTGGACCAACAGTGGCATTTTTAGTTTCAGATCCAGATCATGCCTTGGATTTAACAGTTGCTTTAAGTGGCAGTGGAGTTGTTAGTAATGCGATTTCAGTAAATGCACCAGTTCCTGGTGCGAAAATAATTGAAAGTTTTTAATTTTGCGGATTTAACGGGATAATTCAGGTTCCGCCATTGTGTAGTGGCTAGCACATGAGCCTTTGAAGCTCAGGGTCCTGGATCGATACCAGGTGGCGGAGCTACCTTAAGAGAATAGGGGCAGACAACTTGCAAATAGATCTTGCAGTTGTACTAGCGGCGGGCGAGGGAACGCGCATGCGTTCTGACACCGCAAAGGTTCTTCATAAAGTTTGCGGACAATCAATGTTGCATCACGTGGTGCAATCAATTAATTCGTTGAATCCAAA
>CAXBQO010000016.1:0-15090 GCA_963977945.1 uncultured bacterium | reverse complement strand
CATCAGAATCATTTAGCAGATACCAAATCGATCCGTACTGTTCCCGAAGCGCTTGACCTTTTATGCCAAGGCCGGTGGTCATTGAGGCTTGGGAATCAAAATCAATCAATAAAACTTTACGTCCGGCTTCAGCAAGTGCTGCGCCCAAATTAATTGCGGTGGTGGTTTTTCCGACTCCACCTTTTTGATTTACTACTGAAATCACACGAGCTTTACTGGAATCTGAAACTGGCTTTGGATCAGAAAAATTCTTTGGCTTTCTGCCAAGTACTACCGAGGTACTTGCAAGCTCTTCCTCTTTACCTGCTAATTTGCTGATCGATTTTCCACCAGAGATCGATTTAAATCCTGGATTTATCGACTTAGCGTTATGACGAGATGTCTGTGAAGCGTTTTTTCCCATGTCGCGGACTCTACGGCGGTGCGATTTCGGGAGCAAGGATGCTTCAAGTATCTTTCAGGGCGTGTCGCAAGAAATTTCGCAAGATTTACAAACGCAAAGTTCTGGCTTTCAGGTAAAGCTAACAAACTTTGATGGCCCATTTGATCTCTTGCTTTCACTTATTGCAAAGCACCAAATGGAAATTACCGAAGTTGCTTTGGCGACGGTGACAGATGAGTTCATTAACTACATCAAAGAGATGGAAACCAGCGCCGATGGTGTCGATTTAGACCAGACCACTGAATTCTTAGTAGTGGCCGCAACGTTATTAGACCTCAAAGCGGCCAAACTCTTGCCTTCAGGTCAGATAGATGATGAGGAAGATCTGGCCTTACTTGAAGCTAGAGATCTCTTGTTTGCCAGGTTATTGCAATATCGAGCTTTCAAAGAGATTGCCACCATTTTTGCTACCCGAATTGATGTTGAGGAACACTACTTTGCCCGCACAGTTGCACTAGAGCCGAAATACGCTCAACTTCTACCTGAGGTTTTAATTGGGGTAACCCCAGATCGCTTTGCTGCCGTGGCAAATCGGGTTCTAGTTCCGAAAAGGGCGCCGATTTTCAGTATCGATCACATACATAGGCCGTTAATCTCAGTTGCAGATGAGGCAAATCGAGTGGTTGCGATGCTTCGTCAACGGGGTAGTGCCACTTTCCGATCACTCGTCGCAGATGCCGATAACACACTGGTTGTTATTGCCCGGTTTTTGGCAATTCTTGAGTTGTACAAGGACAGCTTGATCAGGTTTGAACAGATCGTTGCGCTTGGAGAGCTGCACATAACTTGGACCGGAAGTGCCGAAGGAGAGATTAAAGTTAGCGATGAGTTTGATAAACCGATAATCCCACCATCTGAAGAATCTGAAAAAGAGGCCGATAATGGCTCAATCTGAACTTAAGAGAGCGATCGAAGCCATCCTTATGGTGGTGGAAGAGCCAGTTTCTGAATCTTTGCTCGCTCAAATAACAGAGCAACCAACTGAAACGGTACATGATTCAATAATTGAACTGGCAGCCGAATATCAATCTCAAAATCGCGGTTTTGAACTTAGGCAAATCTCTGGCGGATGGCGCTTTTACAGTCATCCTGACCTTTCTTCGGTAGTTGAGCGGTTTGTTTTAGATGGGCAGAGTGCAAAACTGACACAAGCGGCACTGGAAACACTGGCGGTTATTGCATACCGTCAACCGGTATCACGTGCCAGAGTTTCGGCGATTCGAGGAGTCAATGTGGAAGCGGTTATGAAGACGCTGGTTAGTCGGGGATTAGTTGAAGAGGCTGGAATAGAGCATGAAACTCAAGCTATTTTGTATCAAACCACCCCATTATTTCTGGAGAAATTAGGGCTAAATGCGGTGTCTGATCTGCCGGCAATTGCGCCATTGCTACCAGATACCGATGGACTTGATGAAATTCTCTCTAATCTCGCCGAATAAATAAGCTGAAAAATCAACTTTAAAATTTAATCTGGAAAGATAAAAATGAGAATAAATCGTTTCATCGCAACCTCTGGCGTGAGTTCTAGGCGCAAAGCCGATGAGTTGATTGTCGCGGGCAGGGTTACCATCAATGGTGCAGTCGTAAAATCACTTGGCACAATTGTTGACCCGATAAAAGATGAAGTTCGAGTTGATGGTGAGAAAATTACGCAAGCAAAGTCTAAAACTTATGTTGTGTTTCATAAACCAAAAGGTGTTATTTCCAGTATGTCTGACCCGTTTGGACGCAGCAATTTAAATGATTATTTTCGCGATAAAAAGGCTCGCATCTTTCACGTAGGCAGGTTGGATAAAGATTCTGAAGGTTTGCTGCTACTGACCGATGATGGCGATTTGGCACATAAGGCAACCCATCCATCATTTGGATTAAAGAAACGATATTTGGTTTTGATCAAAGATCAGATTCCAGTTGAAGCGATTAAATCCATCAAACATGGGGTAAAGCTTGAAGATGGAATTGTGCGGGTGGATTCGGTTAAGGGTGTAGGTAGAGAAAAGCTAGGTGACTGGGTTGAGATCGAACTACACGAGGGGCGCAATCAAGTTATTCGCAGAATCATGGCTAAGTTAGATCTTCAGGTATTAAGGCTGGTGCGAATTAAGTTTGGGCCAATCGAATTAGGGGATATGAAAGCCGGTCGATTTCGAGCCCTAAATCAGCAAGAATTAGTAAATATATTTAACGCTTTGTCGCTAAATTAATAAATAGTTTCTGTTAAAAACAATTTAACCATTTATCGACTTTTGGGTCTTATTATATTGTCTATAAATTGATTTACCGCAACGTAAAAAGGCATCGGTTTATCGATAAAACGGTTTTCAAGAAATATGCCAAAAATGGCTTTGTATATAAATGGTTACGATTGATGTCGTCAAAGCGACTTATAGGTCAAAAGACATATGGGCTTGTTGGCAATTAAATACCGGCCGACTGAGTTTGAATTTATTAAACTATGCAAATGAAACAAGTGCGTGGAATTCGCGGCGCAACAGTCTTGACCAAAGATGATCCGGTCGAGATGCGTTCTGCGGTCTCAGAACTTCTGACCCAGATGCTCTCTGAAAATCAGCTTTCAAAATCTGATTTGATATCGATCATTTTTACCGCCACCGCCGATTTAAAGAGTGAGTTCCCAGCGGTTGCAGCGCGGGAGATCGGGTTGGGGGAGATTCCTTTGCTTTGCGCCGTGGAGATTGATGTACCGGGCGCGCTAGCTAAGGTAGTCAGAGTCTTAATGCATGCTAATACCGACAAAGACCATAAGCAGATTAACCACATTTACTTACGTGGAGCGCAAGTATTACGTAAAGATATAGCTCAGTAACTGTGATCAACACCGTCAAAATCGTTGGTTCTGGGTTAATTGGAACTTCAATTGGGCTAGCCCTAAGAACCAATAACAAAGTTGGTACTACTCGTGTTTTGATGCAAGATACAGATTTAAAAGCACAAAAATTAGCGCAATCACTGGTGGATCCTGCAGCTGATGACTCAATTAAGTCATTTGATCTAGTTGTTGTTGCAGTTCCAATTTCGGAAAATATAAAGACTGTTTCGCAAAATTTGAAAGAGAATCCAAACTCGATAGTTGTTGATTTAGCGAGCGTAAAGTCTAATCTTTTAAATGAAGTTGAAGGTTTATCGGAGAACCGTCAAAACTTTGTCTCTTTGCATCCAATGGCCGGTAGAGAAGTAAGTGGCGCACACTCTGCCAGAGCAGATCTTTTTGTAAATCGGGCTTGGATAGGTATTGCGCCCGCTTATTCCTATGCCAAAGCTAAAGAAATCGCAACTGAATTCGTGCAAACGTGTGGCGGAGTTTTGTATTGGCGAACAATAAAAGAACACGATGAAATAGTTGCTCTGGTTTCACATGTACCTCAGATACTTAGCAGTGCCATGGCGAGTACTTTGGTTGATGCAACCGCCGAAGATTTACTTCTTAGCGGTTCCGGGTTAACCGATATGACTCGACTAGCGGCTTCCGATTCGCAATTGTGGACGCAGATACTTCAAGAAAACTCCAGTTTTGTTAATGCAAAACTTGAAACATTGATCAAAATATTGATGCAATTTCAAGCAGCTTTAGCCTTAAACAAAACAGATGAGATTAAGAACTTGTTAGAGACTGCAAAACTTGGACGGCAAAAAATTCCCGGTAAACATGGCGCAAAACCGCGTAATTATTTGAATTTAAATATCGTGATTAAAGATGAACCTGGGCAATTGGCAAAAATAATTGAACTGTGTGCTAAAAGTAAGATAAACATCGAAGACATTTCAATAGAACATTCGCCTGGACAAGCGACCGGTTTAGTGACGATTTCAATTTTAGATTTGGCAGACTCTGCCCGAAGTGAAACCTTGAATCTTTTTAAGAGTAATGGTTGGGATATTTACCTTGATTTTGTAAAGGAGCGTTGATTTTTCTTAAATATCTTAAATAAAACATATAAACCCAAGACATTACTTAAACATCTCTGTAACTGCTTCTAAACTAGGTAGATGGCCACAGTGGTAATCGCGATAGATGGACCTAGTGGTTCCGGTAAATCGAGTACCGCAAAAAAAATTGCCATTAGATCTAATTGGCAATATTTGGACACTGGTTCTCTATATCGAGCTTTGACGGTATTCGCTTTGAATAATTCAATTGATGAAGAAGATCAATTGATTTCATTATTGGAAAACTGCCAAATCACATTTAATACCGACCCTTCATCACCAAAAATCTTCTTAAATGGTTCAGATGTCAGCGAAGAAATTAGAACTCAAAAAGTTACTTCAGCGGTCAGTAAATACAGTGCTTTTCCTAAAGTGCGAAAGCATTTACTGAAAATCCAACGTGATTACATCGCAGGTGCACCATTTGGAATTGTGGTTGAGGGTAGAGATATCGCAACAGTGGTAGCACCGAATGCGGATTTAAAGATCTTTTTAGATGCAAATATTGCTGCCCGAGCAAATCGCAGAGAATCAGAAATTGAAGCAAGTGTGAAAGACAGTAAATCAAGCAAAGATTTCAATGTCGCAGAAGATTTAGAGCGAAGAGATTTAATCGATAGTTCTAGAAAAGTAAGTCCGCTGACACAAGCAGATGACGCTATTTATCTTGATACCACCTCTAGAACTTTGGATGAAGTTGTAGATGAAATTTGGCAGATGTTGCGCGAGCGAAATTTGTTGGGTTTACCCACTGTGGCATTAATTGGTCGGCCTAATGTTGGAAAATCAACCTTGATCAATCGCTTTATTGGCAGACGAGAGGCGATCGTTGAAGATCAACCAGGTGTGACCCGGGATCGAATTCGATACGAGGTTGAATGGTCTGGCCGGCGATTTTTTATTCTAGACACTGGTGGTTGGCAAATAAAGGCAGAAGGCATCGCCGAGAAGATTTCCGCCGGTGTTGATTTAGCAATCAAAGAATCAGATTTAATCGTTTATGTAGTTGATGGTCAGCAAGGAGCAACTTCTGAAGATACGCAATTGATTGAAAAAGTTCGCAAATCAAATAAACCGGTTATTTTGCTGGCAAATAAAATTGATACTCAAATAGAAGAGGCAAATGCTTACGAACTTTGGAATCTTGGATTAGGCGAACCACATTTTGTAAGCGCACTACATGGAAGGGGAAGCGGAGATTTTCTAGATGTTTTAATTGAAAAGATTCCCGAAGTTGGTGCAGCGATCGCAAATGATGGTTTACCTCGAATTGCTTTGATTGGTCGACCAAATGTTGGCAAATCCAGTTTGTTAAATTCTCTAGCTGGTGCAAATCGAGTTTTAGTAGATGATCAAGCCGGAACCACTAGAGATCCGGTAGATGAGTTAATTGAGTTTGGCGGATCTACTTGGAGATTTGTCGACACTGCTGGACTACGAAAAAGATTTAATCAAGATAGTGGTTCTGATTATTACGCCGCACTTCGCACTCAATTAGCGTTAGAACGAAGTGAGGTTGCTTTAGTACTTTTTGATTCCACCGCTGAAGTTACCGAACAAGATTTAAGAATTTTGTCACTGGCTGAAGAGGCGGGTAGAGCAATTGTGCTTTGCATGAATAAATGGGATTTGGTCGATGAAGATCAACGTTTAAGTATTGAGCGGCAACTAGATCGTTTACTTGAAAGATTTACTTGGGTTATCAGGGTCAACATATCGGCCAAAACCGGTTGGCATAAAGATAGATTGGCTCCGGCACTGCTGACTGCAAAGGAAAGTTGGCAACGAAGAATTAATACCGCCAAATTAAATGGCTTTCTCGGTGAAATCGTGGCAGCAAACCCACCACCAGTTAGGGGCGGAAAACAAGCAAAGATTAAATTCGCCACCCAAGCCTCGACTATGCCACCAAAGTTTGTAATTTTCGCCAGTGAATTTCTCGAAGGCTCGTACCGTAAGTTCATAGAAAATCGATTGCGGGAAGAGTTCAAATTTGAAAGTACGCCAATAGAGGTAGCGGTGAAAGTTTCAAACTCAAGATGAACCTAAAGCAATACTTCACCTTGCCGAATTTGCTTTCATACCTTCGGGGAATCGGTGCGCCGATATTTTTATACGTCTACTTGGCGCTTGATAATGAATTGCTTGCCTTTATCATCTTAATAGTTGGCGGTGTTACTGATTACTTAGATGGCAAAGTAGCGAGGATGTTAAATCTAACCTCAGACTTTGGCGCAAAATTGGATCCAAGTATTGATCGGCTATATATATTTTCGGTCTTAATCGCTTTGTTATCTAAGGACTTGATTCCGCAATGGATGTTCGTGACGCTAATCGCACGAGATCTTCTTGTTTTCTTGGTAGTGATTTATCAAAAACTAAAACAGAGACCGCTGATTGAAGTCACATACCTAGGAAAATCAGCCACCTTCAATCTTTTATATGCATTCCCGTTTCTGCTAATTTCAAACACCACATTTGAAAACAATTATTGGCTGACGCATCTGCCTTATATCTTGGGATGGAGTTTTGGCATTTGGGGAATAGCTCTTTACCTTTTAACAGGAGTTGAATACATCGCTAAGGGCGTTAGGATGACGAAGTGAATATTCCAGCAGAACTTTCCTATTCCAAGGATCACGAATGGATAAAGGGCGAGGCGCAAGCCGGATCATCTGTCACTATCGGCATAACCGATTACGCTCAATCAGCGTTAGGTGACATTGTTTATGTGCAACTTCCAAAAGTTGGCGACAAGGTAGTTGAAGGAAAAGTTTGCGGCGAGGTTGAATCTACAAAATCGGTATCAGAAATTTATTCTCCAGTTACTGGCGTAATTACTGAAATTAATAATGCACTCGAACAAAAACCAGAAGCTATTAATCAAGACCCTTATGGTTCTGGCTGGATCGCAAAAATTGCCATCGAAAATCAGCCAAATTCACTGTTAGACGCGAACGGATACACATCTCTCATCGCTTGACCTGACATATTGACCCTACTACTGTCAGCCTCAAGTTGAACCTTAGGAGTTTTAGTGTCGGAGAGTTCTAAAAAAGCACCAGTTGATCTAACCGCAACTATTCATCTCAATCAGCTTCGTGCGGTACCAAACGTGAATTCCAATTCGAATGCAGGTACTAAAAAATTTGAAGAACAATATGCCGAACAGATTTCAAAATTGCCTAAAGAAACCCAAGATGTGATCAAGAAATTAACCAAAAATCAGGCACTTTTAGTAATTTCAAAAGGCCCAGGTCTTGGGTCAAGGTTTTTGCTGGATAAAAGTGAAATTTACATTGGCCGGGAAATGAAAAACGATGTGGTTCTAGATGACATCACTGTTTCTCGTTCCCACGCATTAATAAAAGTTGGCAGTGAATTAACAATCAAAGACCTAGGTAGCCTAAATGGCACTTATGTGAATTCAAAAATCACGGCGCAAAGCACTTTGACCGCAGGAGATGAGATTCAAATCGGAAAATTCCATATGAATATCTTTTGCAATCTATGAATAAGAATGTAATTAGAAGGGTGAAGATCAAATAATGAGCGTCCCAGTCCGTGCCTACTTAAGTATTGGTGAAGTTCTCTCTAGATTGCGCCCTGAATTTTCCGATATAACTATTTCTAAAATTCGTTTTCTTGAATCCGAAGGTTTGATTGAGCCACAACGCACTCCCTCTGGCTACCGAAAATTCACCACCGCTGATCTAGAGCGGCTGCGCTATGTATTAATGGCGCAACGCGATCAGTACTTACCGCTCAAAGTTATTAAAGATAATCTTGATGCGTTAGATAGGGGATTAGATCCAGCTAAAAGTGTAAATGGAAATGTGGTTCCAAGATTAGTTAACGCTTCTGCCGATGCTATTGCGCCACTTTTCGCTCCCTCTGACGAGATTAAGTTATCTAGATCCGAATTTGTTTCAGCCTCAGGACTGACCGAAGATCAAGTTTCAGAATTAGAATCATTTGGATTTATTCAAATGAAAGGACGTTATTTTGACGGTGACGCTCTTGAAGTTGCTAAGGCAATACTTGAATTTACCAATTTTGGTATCGAAGCACGCCACTTAAAATCTTTTAAGACCGCAGCCGATCGAGAAGTTGGCTTAGTTGAACAAATTACGATTCCACTTGCACGGCAAAAATCCAGCGACGCGAAAGCGCGTGCGCAAGAAACCGAGCGAGAATTATCTTCGTTATCAATTAAATTACATGCCGCTTTAGTTAGAGCCGGCTTACATCGTTCCCGATAATTTTTTATTGTTTTTTACTATTATGAGTAAAGAAAATTCAAACGATAATATGAATAAGAATAATAGAGACGAGTCTGCATCTAAATATCGCAGTGTTGATGTAATCGGAGTTCGAGTCGAACTGCCATCAAATCAACCAATTGTTTTACTTAAAGAACAAAGCGGAGTTCGATACCTACCTATTTGGGTTGGTGCGGTAGAAGCAACTGCCATTGCATTTGCACAACAACAAGTGATTCCACCTAGACCTTTAACACATGATTTATTTAAAAATGTTATAGATGAACTTGGGGCAGCGTTAAATACCGTGTACATAACCGAGATTAAAGATGGTGTTTTCTATGCTCAATTAAATTTTGAAAATGGTTCACAAGTTTCAGCCAGACCAAGTGATGCAATTGCAATCGCTTTACGATCTGGCACCCCAATTCTTGCCAATCAAGATTTACTGGCACAAGCTGGCATAGAGATTCCAGATCAGGCCGAGGATGAGGTTGAGAAGTTCAAAGAGTTTTTAGATCAGATCAAACCTGAAGATTTCGCTGGGTAACTTTAAGTCCGTTCAAATTCGGCGCCATTCAGACCGGGTTTTACGTGTCGGTCAGTTATATCCGTAACCACCTGAATTAAAATTAGACATTCCCCATAGAATTGAGTTCCCCATGAAGTCAAAAGTTTCGCAACCGGCTACAAAACAAATTGGTTATCGCGGCGCTACTGCATGTGTGGCAGCTGCAATTTCTTATCGTCAATTAGATTATTGGGCCAGAACCGAATTAGTTGTTCCAAGTGTGCAATCTGCAACCGGATCTGGGTCGCAACGGCTTTATAGTTTTAATGACATCTTGGTTTTAAAGATTGTAAAGCGGCTACTTGATACCGGAGTTTCATTACAAAATATTCGAGCTGCGGTTGAACATTTGAGAAATCGCGGACAAGTTGAATTAGAAAAGATGACTCTGATGAGTGATGGAGTTTCGATTTACGAATGCACTAGTCCGGATGAAATCGTTGACTTATTACAAGGTGGGCAAGGTGTGTTTGGAATCGCAATTGGCAAAGTTTGGAGCGAGTTGGCTGGCTCACTTTCTCACTTACAAGGAGAAGATCCAGAGACTGGCGCAGCAATTGCCGGTGAACAAACTAATGATGAATTGGCAGAACGTAGAAAGCGAAAAGGCGCCTAAGGCTTTATTCTTATTCCCCAGTTACATAAATTCATTTTGGGGGAGTGTTAGCAAGAAATGTCTGACAGAGAATCAATTGATGCTGTGCGCAGTAATTTTGCAGATCGGCATATTGGCCCAAATGAATATCAAATTAAAACTATGCTTTTGGAACTTGGTTTTGATTCGTTAGAAAAATTTGTAGAAAAAGTAGTTCCAGCAAATATTTTTTGGAATCAAGATTTAGATTTGCCACAACCTGTTTCGGAAACTCAAGCATTGGCAGAAATCAAAGAGATAGCCAAATCAAATCAAGTCAAACGCTCGATGATTGGTACCGGCTACTACGCCACTAAGTTACCAAATGTAATTTTGCGAAATGTTTTAGAAAATCCCGCTTGGTATACCGCTTACACACCTTACCAACCTGAAATCAGTCAAGGTCGACTTGAGGTTTTGTTTGCATTTCAAACCTTAATTTCAGATTTGACAGGGTTACCAATCGCAAACGCATCTATGTTAGATGAAGCCACTGCAGCAGCAGAAGCGATGACATTAGCTCACCGCGCAAGCAAGGCATCTGATTCGGCAATATTTTTAATTGATAAAAATTTGCACCCTCAAGTAAAAGCGGTAATTGAAACTAGAGCTGAACCGCTTAACATCACAGTAAAACAGGTTGAATTTTCAGGCCCTGACTATCAAAAAATTGATAATGAAATATTTGGTGCAATCCTGGCTTATCCGGCAAGTGACGGCTCGGTAAATGACTTAACTGAATGTATTACTTGGCTGCATTCAAAATCTGCGTTGGTAATTTTAGATACCGATCCACTTTTCTTAACGCTTCATAAATCTGTTTCTGAAATAGGTGGAGATATTGCTGTGGGTAGCGCACAACGTTTTGGAACTCCGATGGGTTTTGGAGGTCCGCACGCTGGATTTCTTTCAGTGAGATTAGGGCTAGAACGTTCATTGCCAGGTCGTTTAGTTGGTCAAAGTATTGATGCAAAAGGTGAACCGGCATATCGATTGGCGTTGCAAACTAGAGAGCAACACATAAGAAGAGATAAAGCCACTTCAAATATTTGTACAGCGCAAGTATTGCTAGCTGTAATTAATGGCTTATACGCGATTTATCATGGACCAGCTGGATTAAAAGCGATTGCAAGCACGATTAACCAGATAGCAAATACCTTTTATACAACACTAAAAGAGGCTGGTTTCTCCTTTAAAACTAAACATTTTTTTGAC
Source organism: uncultured bacterium (assembly GCA_963977945.1). Classification (GTDB taxonomy): domain Bacteria; phylum Actinomycetota; class Actinomycetes; order Nanopelagicales; family Nanopelagicaceae; genus CALMJB01. Next base: position 4,018 of record CAXBQO010000016.1, on the reverse strand, counting down.
ACTCTAACCATTACAAATTTTCCAAAGGGAAAAGATGCTGGTTATTTTCTTGCTCGGGCTAACTCTTTAAACTTTAATTTTAGACGCGATAATCAAAATCTCGAACATATTGGAATCTCGTTTGATGAAGTAAGCGATGATGCAGAATTAATAAAATTATATGAAATCTTTGAGGTTAAGAATGATGGGGGAGCAGAGTCTAAGAGTTTAAATTTGAATACTTCACTTGAAAGAAAGAGTGAGTATTTATCTCATCCAATCTTTAACACCTATCACTCTGAAACTGCGATGTTGCGTTATATGCGCAATCTCGCTGATCGAGATTTAGCACTTGATCGAACAATGATTCCACTTGGATCTTGCACTATGAAATTAAATGCCACCGCAGAAATGATTCCGGTTACTTGGCCAGAGTTTTCACAGTTGCACCCCTATGCACCAGTTGATCAAGTTGCTGGTTTTAATAAATTGATTTCGCAACTATCTTCTTGGCTAACAGAAGTAACCGGGTATGACGCGGTTTCATTGCAACCAAATGCGGGTTCGCAAGGAGAGTTTGCTGGTTTGCTTGCTATTAGAAAATATTTAGATTCTAAGAATGGAAAAAATCGAAAAATTTGCTTGATTCCAGAAAGCGCTCACGGAACCAACGCCGCGTCTGCGGTGATGGCGGGAATGCAAGTTGTGGTTATTAAGTGTGATGAATATGGAAACGTTTCTATAGCAGACATAAAGGAAAAGATTGCACAATATCAAGATCAAATTGCAGCACTAATGGTTACATACCCATCAACACATGGGGTATTTGAATCTGCAATCTCAGAAATTTGCGGATTAATTCATGATGCCGGCGGTCAAGTTTATGTAGATGGTGCCAATTTGAACGCATTGGTAGGCCTCTCAAAACCTGGAAAATTTGGTGCAGATGTTTCACATTTGAATTTACATAAAACTTTTTGTATTCCGCATGGTGGCGGTGGGCCAGGAGTTGGTCCAGTTATTGTGAGAAAACATTTAGCTGACTTTTTGCCTGGAAATCCACTCGCGCAATCAAGACAATCAGGACAACCAGGGGAGTCAAAAGTTGGTCCGGTATCAGCAGCTAACTTTGGTTCGGCTTCGATTTTGCCAATCTCTTGGATGTATATCCGAATGATGGGTGCGCAAGGGCTAAAGAAAGCCACATCGGTAGCGATACTTTCTGCAAATTATTTGGCCAAAAAATTAGAACCAGATTTTCCAATTCTTTATCGGGGCGAATCTGGATTTATCGCACATGAGTGCATCATTGATTTGCGAGAGATTACAAAGCAAACCGGGGTTACTGTGGATGATGTAGCAAAAAGACTTATGGACCACGGTTTCCACGCCCCCACAGTTTCCTTTCCAGTCGCTGGCACGATGATGATTGAACCCACTGAAAGTGAAGACATCAGAGAGTTAGATCGCTTTCTTGAGGCGATGCATTCGATTCGCGAGGAAATCCGCGATATTGAAAACGGGAAATTAACGGTGGAAGAGTCTGCACTCAGATTCGCGCCGCATACCGCTAATGATTTATTGGCAGAAAAATGGGATCGAAAATATTCGCGTGAAGTTGCCGCATTTCCAAATGGCCGACAAATTGGAATGGGACGTGTTGGAAAATATTGGCCGACTGTAAGTCGTATCGATGGAGCGCACGGGGATAGGAATTTAGTTTGTGCTTGTGTTCCGATTGAAGAGTATGCAAAGGCAGAACGTTAACTAGTTCTACTTTACATAATGTTCATTATCGGCGATTAGTTAAACCCCAAATCGTCACCATTTTCCAGGCTTCAAAGACGATATCTAAGGTCATCTTCGATCTTCCCTGTTCCCGCTCTATAAATGTAATTGGAACTTGTCCGATCGCAAACCCTTTTCGATGTGCAAGTAGCGCCATTTCAATTTGAAATCCATAACCCTTGGTTGTGATTTGCGAAAAATCTAGAGCTCTTAGAAATTTTGCATCTAACACTCTAAATCCAGATGTTAAATCGGCAAACTTCATTCGCAACATTATTGCGGCGTATTTCGTACCTGCTTTGGATATCAATTGCCGCTGCCAGGGCCAATTTTGAACTTTTCCACCGGCAATCCAGCGGGTACCAATTACTAAATCATTTTCCGAAGATGCAGCTAAAAGGTCGGGAATCTGCTCTGGTTGATGGCTCAAATCGGCATCAATCTCCATAAATTTCTCATAATTGCGTTCTAATCCCCACTTGAATCCGGAAATATATGCCGGCCCTAATCCTGATTTCTTATCTTTACTTAAAACCTTTACCCATGGCAGATTCTCATTTTTAACAATCTCAGCGGTTTTATCTGGAGAATTATCATCAACAACTAAAACATCAATTTCATACTGCGCTGATAAATTATTTCTAACCGCACCAATACGTCTTAATAATGCTTGAATGCTTTCAGATTCATTGTAAGTGGGTACAACAATCAAAACTTTGTAAGTCACTTGTTCAAGCCATTCCTGAACCGGGAATTGATTTTGCCTCTCAAAACGGCACCTAACATAAGTAGAAATATTAGCGGTTCCAACCAGCCGCCTAGTCGTTGATAAATGGTTTCTCCATTTGCTGTCGGTATTTCAAAATTAAGGGTTCCAGGTCTAAATTTCGGCAAGTACTCAACTAGCTTGCCATTATTGTCGATAATAGAAGTAATACCCGTAGTAGAAACGTAAGCAAAATAGCGACCACTCTCTAGCGCCCGTATTTTTGCAATTACGAGTTGTTGTTCAAGTTGTTTGGTGTATCCAAATGTGGCGTTGTTGGTTTGGACCACTGAAAAGTCAGAAGACTCGCGATTTTGTTCATCACTTAACAATTCATAACATATTTTCACATTGAAATTGTTTCCATTTACTGAGAATTCTTTGGCTCGACTTCCAGGTTTAAAATCAATTACATTGTCACTGTACTTAGAAAATCTACCGGTTAAATTACGCAGCGGGATAAATTCGCCAAATGGAGTCAGGTATCGCTTCGTGTACTCAGCCGATTGATTTGGCGAAAATAGAATAGACTGATTAAGTAAGAATTGTTGATCAGCTGTATTCGCAACTTCTCCAACTAATATCGGAATATTTAACTCTTTACTCAAATCTGTAATCTTTTGGCTGACATCTGGATACTTTTTTAGATCCACATCTACTGAATTCTCTGGCCAAATAATTAAATTACTTTCGCCTTTAACAATTGTTGCTTTTGTTTGCTCGAGATGACGATTAAATACCTCTTTTGGATTCGAATTGAAATCAAATCCAAGTTGGCTCACTCCCCCTTGAATCAATGCCACTTTGATCGTTGAGTTTTCATCAATTTTTGCTCCAGTTGGCAATACATTGCAGATGAATAGCGCAGTGATAAGTACAACTACCTTCTTCAAATTAATTTGCGAAAGAATCCATATAAGAATGAATGTAACTCCGGCAACGCCAACAAATGGATAGAAGGCAGATAGCGGTGAATTTAATTGGGTAAAACCAAATCGAACCCAGCCAAATCCTCCGAATGGCCAACTACGAATTAACCATTCAAACGTCACAACTAAAGCGGCGTAAGCAAAACTATTTTTTGTGCCTAGTAATTTGGCAATCAAAGGAATCATTGAAAACAACAATGCTTGGTAGAGAGAGATTGCAATTGGAGCCAAGATGCCAACGTAGATTCCGGTCCACCAAATCGTTGCAAAGCAAAGGGTCAGAAAGAAAACAAAACTTCGAACCATTGCGGGAACTAAAGCTGCTGATTTAGTGGATTTGATCCAAATATAGATACCAGCAACAGCGCTGAGCCACGCAAGTGTTGGGGCAAAAGACAGACTTGTTAACCAACCCGCAAAAACGTTTAGCAGAATCGAAATCAATTAATACCTGCTACAGAAATAAGACGCTCAACGCTAGTAGTGAGTGAGTATTCAGATTTTAAAGAGTTTAGTTTGACCTCATCTATAATCTTTTTGGGAATTTCACCTTTAG
>CAXBQO010000015.1:0-15455 GCA_963977945.1 uncultured bacterium | reverse complement strand
GGTCGCTCATTTATCGCCGGCGTAATAAAACACGCTCCCGAAATATGTATGGTGACAAATCAATGGGTGAATTCATATAAACGAATTACCGGGGGTGGCGAAGCGCCAGCATTTGCAACTTGGGCGCAATCAGATCGAAATGCAATGGTGCGAATCCCAACTTATAAACCCAAGAAAGAAGCATCAACTCGAATTGAAATTCGTACACCAGATTCAGCATGCAATCCATATTTAGCTTTTGCAGTAATTATTGCTGCCGGCTTAAAGGGCATAAAAGAAAATTATGAGTTACTGGATAATCAAAAACCTCAGCAACTGCCGACCGATCTCGCGGAAGCAATATCTGCTATGGAGAAAAGTGAACTTGTCCGAAAGACTTTAGGGGAAGAGGTTTTTGAATTTGCGCTAGCAAATAAGCGGGCAGAGTGGGACCAATATCGCAATCAAGTTAGTGAATTTGAATTAAATAGATATTTAGCGGTGCTTTGAATCTAAAACCAGTTTTGAATTAGATTTTTACCAAGAAAATTGGTTAATATTTAGTATGGAAATTCAGCCAATAACCCAAGTTCGCACGCAAATTAATGTAGATCTCACAAACCGAGATCGCCAAACCGTATTACTTCGAGTGTTTTTAGTTTTCCCACCATTGATTTTTCTCTTAACCTTTTCTTCAAATGTAAATGTGGGAATTTTTGCCAGCATTGGTGGTTTCTTATTTTTTCCAGCCCTTTTGGCGTTGTTATTTCGTGGCGTTTATCCATCTTATTGCTTGGCTTATAACAAGGCATATTTGTCGCTATCAAATCGTGTAACTGCATATTTACTTTTACTCACCGATCAATACCCATCTATTGAAGAGAGCAAAGTTGTCACTTTAAGTTATCCAGAAATTGAAGATGGTAAAAAACTAAGTCGGGGAATGCCACTTGTGAAATGGTTTTTAGCGATTCCGCTATACGCAGTTGGAATAATTTATGCAATCGTGGCATTTGTACTCACCTTTGTTGCGTGGATTAATATTTTGATGAAAGGCACATACTCAGAAAAAACTGCTGAGTTTGTGGTCAATGTGGTCGCGTACTGGAATCGCGTTTATGGATACGCATTTATGTTAATTACCGACGAATACCCAAGCTTCGTTTTGTAGGCTACCCTTTTCCTATGCAACGTAAATTGTTCTCGCAAGTTAATTCATCTAACAGCAATTCGTTGTCATCTCTTTTTCTCTCACTCTTGCTTATTTGCCGCGACGAGGCTTAACGCCGGTCTCCTGGTCGCGGAGGTTAGGTCGAACCGGCAGACCAAAAATAATTTAGAGCAAGGAAGCAAATAAAACTATGAGTAAAGATAATTATCCGCAGCAAATTAATTCTGCAATGCCGGCAAATCGTTATGGCTTTTACAATCCATTTTCAAATCTTGGCGGTGCATTCAACGAGCGCACTTGGCCAACTAAAACCATCACTAAAGCTCCAAAGTGGTGTTCAGTAGATCTGCGAGATGGCAATCAAGCATTAATTGATCCAATGGATTCAAATCGCAAACTGGCGATGTTCAAATTATTGGTGCAGATGGGTTATAAAGAAATTGAAGTTGGATTTCCAGCCGCAAGCCAAACCGATTTTGATTTTATTAGAAAGATTATTGAAGATGGATTAATTCCAGATGATGTGATTATTCAAGTTTTAACTCAGGCGCGCGAACCATTAATCAAACGCACATTTGAATCAATTAAGGGCGCCAAGCAAGCAATTGTGCATTTATATAACTCAACATCTACTTTGCAACGTCGAGTTGTTTTTGGTCAAGACAAAGCTGGTATTAAGAAAATTGCTACCGACGGAGCCAAAATTTGTGCAGAATTAATTCCGACAGTTTCCGGCACAAAAGTTTCTTTTGAATACTCACCAGAGTCATACACCGGAACCGAACTTGAATTTGCATTAGAAGTTTGTAACGCGGTAAATGATGTTTGGAAACCGACTCCAAATTGGAAGACCATAATGAATTTACCGGCGACGGTTGAGATGGCAACTCCCAATATTTACGCCGATTCAATTGAATGGATGAGTCGAAATCTAAATAATCGCGATTCTGTGGTTCTTTCACTTCATCCACACAACGATCGTGGCACTGGAGTAGCGGCGGCAGAACTTGCTTATTTAGCCGGTGCAGATCGAATTGAAGGCACCTTATTTGGAAATGGTGAGCGCACCGGAAATGTTTGTTTGATAACACTTGGTTTAAATCTGTTAAGCCACGGAATCGATCCGCAAATTGATTTTTCAGATATCGATCATGTGCGTCGCACCGTTGAATATTGCAATCAATTGCGAATTCCAGAGCGCCATCCTTACGGAGGAGATTTAGTTTTCACTGCATTTTCTGGTTCACATCAAGATGCAATTAAAAAAGGTTTTGAACATTTAGAAAAAGATGCCAAAACTGCCGGTAAAACTAAAGAGCAAATGACTTGGGCGGTTCCATATTTGCCAATTGATCCAAAAGATATTGGTCGCTCATATGAAGCAGTTGTTCGCGTTAATAGCCAATCTGGAAAAGGTGGCGTTGCATATTTGATGAAATCAGAACATCACCTAGATCTTCCGCGCAGATTACAAATTGAATTTAGCCAGATTATTCAAGGAAAAACCGACTCTGAAGGTGGCGAGGTGACACCTGCGCAAATGTGGCAGGTTTTTGAAGATGAGTATTTGCCAGCCAAAGAAAATCAATGGGGCAGATTTAGACTTTCAGGAATGTCACAGTCCTCTCACCTTGATGAGGATGTAAAACTAACAATTGATTTGTTAGATAACGGTCAAAGCAAGCAATTATCTGGAACTGGAAATGGACCGATTGCTGCGCTGCTTACAATATTAAATAATTATGAAAGCACTCTTGATTTGCGCGTTCTAGATTATTACGAACATGCAATGAGCGCTGGTGGAGATGCAAAAGCGGCTGCATATTTAGAGTGTGAAATCGCTGGCAAAATTTTTTGGGGAGTCGGTATTGACCCAAGCACTACAACTGCATCATTAAAAGCGGTGGTGTCGGCGGTCAATCGCGCAGTTCGAATTCATCAGTACCAGTAATTTAAGGTCGTGAGTCTTTATCGCGATGTTGCAATTGTGCTGCGCACTCAAAAGTTAGGCGAAGCAGATCGCATCATTACTTTATTTACACGAAATCATGGTCGAGTTAAAGCGGTAGCAAAAGGTGTGCGCCGAACAAAATCAAGATTCGGTGCAAGGCTTGAACCGGCAAGTTATGTTGATTTACAACTTTATACCGGTAGAAATCTTGACACTATTACTCAAGTTGAGGCAATTGAAAATTTTGGCGAAATACTTTCGGCAAATTATCAACAATGGACAATTGCTAGCGCGATATTAGAAGCGGCGGAAAGATTTACGGTGCAAGAGCATGAACCGGCGCTGCAACAATTTCTACTTTTACTTGGATCACTAAACGCATTAGCAAAACAAAATTACGATGCCTCATTGATTTTAGATGCTTATCTTTTACGTTCACTTTCAGTTGCAGGTTATGCACCCTCACTAACAATTTGTTCAAAATGCCAAAAACCAGGTCCACATAAATATTTCACATTACAAGGTGGGGGATCAGTATGCGCGGAATGTAAAAACACAGCATCGGCTACCCCAAAACCTGAGACCTTAGAGCTGATGGCTAATTTACTTACCGGCGATTGGGTAAAGGCGCAGGCAAGTGAGAATAAATTTCGCAGCGAGGCCTCAGGTTTAATCGCTGCCTACTTGCAATGGCATTTAGAGCGGGGATTAAAATCATTACCGTTAGTTGAGCGAGTAAATATGAATGTGAATGCGAATATAAATAATGCCTAAAAAAGTAAAGAAACCACCTGCTCATCCAAGCGGAGCAAAACCACCCAAACTTTCTGCCTCACAAATTCCAAAACATGTAGCGATAGTTATGGATGGAAATGGTCGTTGGGCAAAACAACGGGGGTTACCAAGAACTGCTGGTCATACCGCTGGTGAAGCGGCGCTACTTGATGTGGTTTATGGCGCAATTGAAATTGGCGTAAAAGAAATTAGCGCGTTCGCTTTTTCTACCGAAAATTGGCGCAGATCGCCAGAAGAGGTCAGATTCTTAATGGGATTTAACCGGGTTGAAATTAGAAAACAACGCGATGAAATGAATGCTCTTGGTGTGAAAATTAAATGGATTGGTCGACCACAAAAACTTTGGCAATCGGTGATTCAAGAGTTACAAGAAGCAGAAAAGTTAACTAAAAATAACAAAGTACTGACATTAAATATGTGTGTTAATTATGGTGGGCAAGCTGAAATAGCCGATGCGGTTAATGCTGTGACTCAAGATGTGAAACGCGGAAAAGTTAAAGCTGGTTCAATCACAGAACGAAATCTTAAAAAGTATTTTTACTCACCAAAAATGTTAGATGTGGATTTATTTCTGCGTTCTTCAGGTGAGCAACGAATCAGCAACTTTTTACTGTGGCAATCAGCTTACGCTGAGATGGTTTTTATGGATGTGCTTTGGCCAGATGTGGATCGCCGAACTTTGTGGCAGGCAATTGAAATTTATGCAGAACGTAACCGAAGATTTGGTAAAGCTTAAAGATTTGCAACCAGCAACCACATAACTAGCACACCACTTAAAGTGGCCAGCAAAGTTAATCTGGTTGGATGATTTGAATGTGCCTCTGGCAATATGTGTGAAGTTGCTAGGTAAATTACGATTCCGGCAAAGGCTGCCAAATAAAGTGAAATTGCACTATCTGAAATAGCCAATGTTGTTCCTAAAGTTGCTCCGCCAATACGCGAGAGCGCATCAATACCTAACAAAAATTTGCCACGCTCTTTCCATTGTCCTAATTTCACAAGAAGTGCGACGGTATTGAGACCATCACTAAAGGCATGCACCACCATTGCTAAGAAAACTGCGATACCTAATTTGGTATCAACTTTAAATGAAAGTCCAAGGGCTACACCGTCTAGAAATATGTGGCCAGCCATCGCAAAAGCGCCAACGGTTCCGGCAATTTCAAAAGCGTGAGTGTGATCATGTTGATACTTAGAGTTTGCAGGTTCATGTGAACCAAAAAATTGTTCAGTGAAATGTAAAATCAAAAATCCAAGCAATAACGCGATCGATACTTGTGGCACATTTGCAACAGAATTTTTATTGGTATCAAAAATTTCTGGCAATAAATCAAATGCGACCAGTCCTAAAAGTAGGCCGGCAGATAATCCGAGAACTAAATGGAAGCGATCACGCGACTTAAGAGCAAGCAATCCACCAGATAATGTGGCCAAAACAGTTAAAGCCGCAAGCGCAATTGCAATCATTTTCTTAATCTACCCTTTAGACTTATAGTTCCTAAATACAACCGCCGACAGCCAGCCGGATGGAGCAGTGATAATGGCAGCAGATAGATTAGAAACAATTGTTTCGCTCGCAAAGCGTCGTGGCTTTGTTTACCCGTCATCAGAAATTTATGGTGGATTGCGTGCAGCTTGGGATTACGGCCCACTCGGAGTTGAATTAAAAAATAATGTAAAACGCCAATGGTGGCGTTACATGGTGACACAACGTGAAGATGTTGTTGGTTTAGATTCTTGTGTAATTTTGGCAAAAGAGGTTTGGCAGGCATCTGGACATGTTGAAACTTTTACCGATCCACTTACTGAATGCACCTCATGTCATAAGCGATATCGAGCCGATCATTTAACTGAAGCCTTTGAAAATAAACACAATCGCAAACCAGAATCACTAACTGAAATAAATTGTCCAAATTGTGGAACCAAAGGAAAATTTACAGAACCAAGACAATTTTCTGGACTTCTTAAAACATTTCTAGGCGCGGTAGAAGATGAAAGTGGTTTGGCATATCTACGCCCAGAAACTGCGCAAGGAATCTTTATCAACTTTCAAAATGTGGCGGCAACTTCTCGTAAAAAGCCACCTTTTGGTATTGGCCAAATTGGAAAATCTTTCCGAAATGAAATTACTCCAGGAAATTTTATTTTCCGCACTCGCGAGTTTGAGCAAATGGAGATGGAGTTTTTTGTTCCACCTGGAAGTGATGAAGAGTGGCACCAATATTGGATAGATACTCGTCTTGCTTGGTATAAAGATTTAGGAATAAATCCAGACCGTTTGCGGCTATATGAACATCCAAAAGAAAAACTTTCACATTATTCAAAGCGAACTGTAGATATTGAATATAAATTTGAATTCACTGGAACTGAATGGGGCGAGCTTGAAGGTATCGCTAATCGCACCGACTTTGATTTGAAAGCACATAGCGATAAATCTGGTGAAAATTTAACTTGGTTTGATCAAGAGAAAAATGAACGTTGGACTCCGTTTGTAATTGAGCCAGCGGCTGGTGTCGATCGATGCACGCTAACTTTTATGATGGATGCATATACCGAAGATGAAGCGCCAAATGCAAAAGGTGAATTAGAAAAACGTGCAGTTATGAAACTAGATCACCGGTTAGCCCCAATAAAAGCAGCGGTGCTGCCATTATCTAGAAATGCTGATCTTTCACCGAAGGCACGAGATATTGCCACGATGCTGCGCAAACAATGGAATGTTGAATTTGATGATGCCGGTGCTATCGGACGTAGATACCGGCGCCAAGATGAAATCGGAACGCCATTTTGCATCACCGTCGATTTTGATTCTTTAAATGACCAAGCGGTGACAATTCGCGAACGAGATTCAATGGCACAGCAACGGGTTGGAATAGATAAAGTTTTTGAATACCTTTCAAGTAAATTGATTGGTTGTTAAGCACTTTTCTAATGCTGCAAACCAAAATCAAGCCACTTCGGTTAGAGATTCGAAATGGCAAGTTTGCAAATAATGAATTTCTAATTGATCCGCCAGTGGTTTTGGCGCCGATGGCTGGCATCACAAATTCTGCTTTTAGAACTTTATGCCGCGAACATGGTGCTGGCCTTTATGTTTGTGAAATGGTTACAGCCAGAGCATTAATTGAACGACGCGAAGAAACTTTGCGCCTTATGAATTTTGCAGCCGATGAATCTCCCAGATCAGTTCAACTTTACGCCGTTGATGCTGTAACAATGCAGAAAGCGGTCGACATGATTGGTAGTGAAGATTTAGCCGACCACATTGATATGAACTTTGGTTGCCCGGTTCCAAAAGTTACTCGTCGTGGTGGCGGTGCAGCACTTCCTTATAAACGAAAACTTTTTTCAGAAATTGTAAAAACTGCGGTTGATACGGCGAGCAAATATGGAATTCCAGTCACAGTAAAAATGCGAATCGGAATTGATGATGAACATGAAACTTTTAAAGATGCAGCCTCCATCGCGGCAGATCATGGAGTTTCTTGGGTAGCTTTGCACGCCAGAACCGCTGCGCAACTTTATGATGGCAAAGCAAATTGGAATGCAATCTCAGAATTAGTAGAACATTTATCTGGCACCGAAGTTCCAGTGCTTGGCAATGGCGATATTTGGTCGGGCGAAGATGGTTTGAAAATGATGCAAGAAACTGGTTGCGCAGGTGTCGTAATTGGGCGCGGATGCTTAGGCCGGCCTTGGTTATTTGCAGATTTAGCAAATGTTTTTTCTGGCCGCACCCAAGCCAGTAATCCAACTCTGTTTCAAGTTCGCGATTTGATGTTTCGACATGCACAACTTTTGGTTCAATATTTTGAAAATGAAGATAGAGCGATGCGGGATTTGCGAAAACATATGGCTTGGTACTTGAAAGGTTTTCAAGTAAATAGAAATTTGCGCGCGCAATTTGGCATGGTGTCATCTCTTTCTGAGCTATCGCAGTTGTTATCGCAACTAATCGATCAGCCATATCCCACCGCAATCGGAGCAGCGCCACGTGGCCGCACCAGCCACGCTCGACCTGTGACTTTGCCTGCCGGTTGGCTAGATAACCCCGATGAATTATCAGAATCAATAGCCATCGAAAGTGATGAATCTGGATCTGGTGGCTGATTGTTTATATTTAAAATAATTCGCAAGATAATTTTTTTATTTTTACCACTCATAATTACTTTAGCTTTTTTAGGATTTGCTTGGTCAGCTGGCCACATTTATTTAACCGCTCGCACAAGTCAACCGGTTAGAAGCGACGTTTTAGTTGTAATGGGAGCAGCACAATCTGACGGTAAACCTGACGAAATTCTGCAAGCCAGATTACAACGGGCAAAATCAATTTATGACAAAGGTTTGGTCAAATTTATTTACACAGTTGGCGCTGGCGCTCCCGGTGATCGAACAACTGAAGCAATGTCTAGCTTTAATTGGTTGGTAGCAAATGGCGTCAATCGCAAATCAATAATTGTTGTGGCAAAAGGTAAATCAACTTTAGAAAGCACTAAAGCGTATGCAAAGGTAATGAAAGAAAATAATTTGCAATCGGTAATAATTGCCACCGATCCTTATCATTGTTTGCGTGCCATCACTATGGCAAAAGACTTAGAACTTTTTGCTTCCTGCGCAAAAAGTACTTCTGGGCCAGCTGATTTAGAAAATAGTTCATATCGATATCTTTTGCGGGAAACTGGCGCTTACGTTGCTTATGTGACATTAGGTCGACGCGGAATCGTGTTAAGCGATAGAAATTGAATAGGAATTGAATAGAGAATTATCCAATCTTTTACTTGTCTGTCTGCCAATTAAGATTTAGGTATGGCTGGTACCAAAAAATCTAATGTGATTGAGCATTCAGGTTATAGCGAATTTGATCGCGAACGATTTCAAGATGAACCAGCAAAACGTGCCGGACGAACTGAGTTTGCCAGAGATCGCGCACGCATCATCCATTCATTCGCTCTTCGCCGATTAGCTGCAAAAACTCAGGTAGCAGTTCCTTGGGCAACTGATTTTCCGCGAACCAGACTTTCACATTCACTTGAGTGCGCTCAAGTTGGAAGAGAACTTGGTTTAGCACTTGGTGCAGATCCAGATTTAATGGAAGGGGCATGTCTTGCTCATGACATTGGTCATCCACCATTTGGTCACAATGGTGAAACTGCATTAAATGAAATTGCAAAAGATTGTGGTGGATATGAAGGTAACGCACAGAGTTTGCGACTTTTAATTAGATTAGAAGCAAAAACTGTTGATGCAAACGGAAAATCAATCGGATTAAATTTAACTCGCAGTTCTCTTGATGCTGCCACTAAATATCCATGGCCACGGGCTGAGATGGCTAAAAAATTTGGTGTTTATGAAGATGACTTAGAAATTTTTAATTGGTTTAGAAGCGGTGCGCCAAAAGGAAAGACCGCCATAGAAGCACAAATAATGGATTGGTCAGATGATGTTGCCTATTCAGTTCATGATTTCGAAGATTCATTAGTAACAAATCAAGTCAAACTAAGTAACTTATCTACAGATTTAAACCAGTTATTTTTAGTGGCAAAAAATGATTATCTGCCAGATATTTCAGAATCGGAATTTGAAACTGCGTTTGCCAACTTAAGAGGACTTTCGTGTTGGCCAAAAGAATACGATGGATCACATCGGCAATTAGCAAGATTAAAAGATTTAACCAGTCAATTAATTGGACGCTTTGCACAAGCTGCAGAAATTGCCACCAGAGAAAAATATGGCAACCAAAACTTAACTAGATATTCAGCCGATTTAATAGTCCCACGCATGCAACGAATCGAAGTTGCGCTCTTAAAATCTATCGGAGCTCACTATGTGATAAATGCTGATGCATCTCAAATTAGATATGAAGAGCAGCAAAAGTTATTAAGGGAATTGGTAGAGAAATTACTTTCTACTGCGCCAAATTCATTAGAAGGATTCTTTAAATCAGATTGGCAGTTGGCTCAAACAGAGGCTCAAAAATTGCGAGTTGTTGTTGACCAAGTAGCATCACTGACAGATATTGGAGCTCGAAAGTTGCATGACAATATCTGTTTACGATGATGCTCAAGTTAATCCTCTCGTTAAATAGTGGCAAAATGGCGAGATATTATTGAAACAAGATTGAGTAGGGGAAAATAAAAGTGGCTGGTCGAATCAAAGATTCTGATGTTGCGTATGTGCGCGACCACAGCCACATCGATGAAGTCGTTGCAGATTATGTACAACTAAAAAGTGCTGGTGGTGGCCAGAAAAAAGGTTTGTGTCCATTTCACGATGAGAAATCACCATCTTTTCACGTCACTCCAAGCAAGGGTTTCTTTCACTGCTTTGGTTGCCAAACCGGTGGTGATGTCATCGCCTTTTTAATGAAGATTGATCATCTTTCATTTTCTGAATCGGTAGAACGCCTTGCCGAAAAGATTGGTTACACACTTACTTACGAAACAAATTATGCTGCAGGCAATTCTGCAAATTCTGTAAATCGAAATCGACTAGTAGCAGCAAATGTTGCCGCCGCAAATTACTATCAAGCGCAATTGCAATTACCAAATGCACAAACTGCTAGAGAGTTTTTACAAAAACGAGGATTTGATAAAACCGTAGCCAGTGATTTTGGAATCGGTTACGCCCCAGATGAGTGGGACGCACTGTATAAAGAGCTTAAAAAGCAAAGTTTTACCGATCAAGAATTAAATCAAGCCGGGTTAATTAAAGAAGGCACAAAAGGTTTCATTGATCGTTACCGCAATCGCCTAATTTGGCCGGTGAAAGATATTTCCGGTGATGTGGTTGGTTTTGGCGCGCGTAAGTTAGCAAGTGATGAAGTTGATACCGGACCTAAATATTTAAACTCACCTGAAACTGCCATTTACAAAAAGAATCAGATTTTGTACGGATTAGATGTGGCAAAAAAAGAGATTGCAAAAACTCGCCAAGTTGTAATCGTTGAAGGTTATACCGATGTAATGGCTGCTCATCTTTCCGGAGTTAAAACCGCAATCGCGACATGTGGCACCGCATTTGGTGATGAACATATTCGAATAATCCGCAGGCTTTTGATGGATGATGACACATTTAGGGGTGAAGTTATTTTTACATTTGATGGCGATGCTGCCGGACAAAAGGCGGCACTGCGCGCATTTTCAGATGATCAAAAATTTGTGGCACAAACTTTTGTGGCGGTAGAACCAAATGGCATGGACCCGTGCGAACTTCGACAGGCGCATGGAGATGCGGCAGTTCGAGATTTAGTGGCAAGGCGAATTCCATTATTTGAATTTGCAATTAAGAGTGAGATTGCAAAATATGACTTAAACATCGCAGAGGGCAGAGTAAACGCGCTAAATCAAACCGCGCCCTTGATTGCCAAAATTAAAGATGCATCGCTTCGACCAGAGTACATTCGCTTAGTTTCACTTTGGTTAGGTTTAGATATTGATTTAGTTGCTAAAGCGGTTAAAAATCCAGCAAATAAATCAAACCCAAATCAGTCGGCAAATCAACTCTCTCTTTCAGATCCGATAGTTCAATTAGAGCGCGAGGTTCTAAAACTAAAGCTGCAAAAACCAGAGTTAATTGGTGATTGGCAAAAACTTGAACCAGAGGCATTTATATTTCCAGCACATAAAGTGATCAGAACTTTAATTGATGATAATTCTGGTGCTGATTTAAATGTTTCATCGCTCTTAGAAAAAGTAGCAGAACCTGAAATATCTGCGGCAATCACCGCATTACTTGTTGAGCCAATTCGTTTTGATGGTGAAGTAAATTCAAAATATGCCACCAGTGTCTTTGCTCGTTTGCGCGAGGTGGCATTAACTCGGCAAATTTCACAATTAAAATCACAATTACAGCGCATAAATCCAGTAGAAAATGAGACTGAATATCAAAAGATTTTCACTGAATTGGTTTCTATGGAAGCAGCACGTCGAGTTCTGAAAGAGTTGGCAACCTCAGGAATCTGAATATTTTGGTCTGCTTTTCTATCTTCGCTAGTATTTCGCCTCGTACCGAATAATCCCTGATAGCTCAATCGGCAGAGCAGCCGGCTGTTAACCGGCAGGTTCTTGGTTCGAGTCCAAGTCAGGGAGCATGGCTCAGTTTCAATTAGAAATCGCGTTGCCAGATCGCCCAGGTTCTCTTGGCGCGGTCGCTTCCGCTATTGGTTTTGCCGGTGGCGATATTAAATCTATAAATATTTTACGAAATGAAAATGGTCGGGGAATAGATCAAATCTTGGTGGCGATTCCAGGCACAGATACAACTGATTTAGTAAATGTATTAAATGCTTTAGGTGGAGTCGAAGTTATTTCAGTTAAGCCGCAGTAATAATTAAAAACTTAAAGTTTCACATTCTTTAACTGCTCAGCCGATTGTTCTGGTGGTAGATCCATAATGAATGCGCCCATTCCAGACTCAGAACCAGATAAATACTTTAGTTTTCCAGGTTGACGTCTGACTGAAACTATTTGCCAATGAAGTCGCATACTGTCGCGACCAATAAGTACCGGAGCTTGGTACCAACCAGCAATGTAAGCCATCTCTATTCCAAATACTCCATCTAGACGCAACAAAACCTCTTTGGCAATTTCCGGGAAGGTGTCAGATTGCAGATCACTTAAAGCGGCCAAATCTGGCACCGACTTCTTGGGAGCAAGATGAATTTCAAATGGATATCTAGCCGCAAATGGCACATAAGCCACCCACTCTGAATTCTGCGCAATTACCCGCTTGGAATCTGTTAACTCTCGAGCAACGACATCATCTAACAAAACTCGACCGGTTTTCTTTAAGTGACTATTTGCTGCCGCCATCATTTTTTCAATTCGAGTTGGAATAAAAGAGTAAGCATAAATTTGTCCATGTGGGTGATGCAGAGTTACACCAACTTCTTCGCCACGATTTTCAAATGGAAAGACATGTGCAATGTAAGGGAGTTTTGAAAGTTGTTCGGTGCGATCCTTCCAAGCTTCAAGTACAGTTCTAATTTGAGCAGTTGGTAATTTAGCGAAACTTCCTTCGTGTTTGCTGCTGTAGCAAATTACCTCACAACGCCCGGCAGCGTCAGCGGTTGGTGTATCAAATCCAGAAATCTCAGGTAGTTGCCAATTATTTTTTGGAGAGGTTAATGCCGGCGCTCTATTTTCAAAAACCACAACTTCATAATCTTCATCTGGAATCTCAGTTAACTTATCTGCACTGCTTGGACATAATGGACAAAGTTCTTTTGGTGGCAGAAAAACTCGATGTTGTCGATGTGATGCAACTGCGACCCATTCATTTACCAATGGATCAAGTCTTAATTCTCCAATTCCAGGTTGCGATTCTAATTTGCGATTATCTTTAGCGTTTCTAACTCTGGAATTTGAAGTTTGGTCGTAGTAACTAATAGTTCGACCATCTGCTAATTGCAGATCAGTTCGTGCAATTGATCCAGATAATTTAATCGCCATGAGACGCTACTCTATCTAAGTCCAAATAAATCCGAAGATAAAGTTAATTGCGGAACTGCTTTATGCAGGTATCGACCGGCTTTGGTGGAACCGTTGGTTTTGGTTCTGGAGTTGGTGGCAATTGTGGGCCTTGAATTAATGTAAATGTGACTGGAATTGAATTAGCAGCATGTGTGTTCGTCATATCTACATAATTAATTGTTCCAACATAATTTCCGGCTGGCAATTTATCCAAACTTAATGTCCATCTACCACTTGCTTCTCGAGTTGCACTTTGATCCTCAATCTTAACTTTTGGATCATCCGGCTTAAAAACTACAGTTCCAGTAACTACTGGAGTTCCAATTTGTCTTATGACTTCTACACTAAATTCAACTGGTGAATTTGTATCGGTTAATTTGGTATTGATTAATTTAATTTGCGTGGGCTCATTAAACGGTAATTTATCGGTAATTTCGGGCACCCATGTGCCTTTTGTAAGTTCTAGAAATGATTTCACATCGCCACGATAAACATTTAAATCTATTCGTGAACTTGCAACTCCATATTTGCTGCCATAGCCACACGATGTGTATTGCCAAACAATCCATTGCGCAGTGCAGTTTGCGTTAGACCAAGAGTGCGAGTAACAGCCAACAGTTTTTTGTCCGGGTTGAACGATTGGATCAGTTGGATTAAGTGCATATTGTGCCAACCACAATGGATACTGGCGAAGCTCGTCAGATCTAACCATCGCTTGTTCTAAAAATTGTGAGTAGGAATAAAGAAACGGTTTTTTACCAGTTTTTTCATAAACAGTTCGAAGCCAAGTTTCTGCCCACAGCGTTACCAAAGTTCTTCCCATATAAGCGGTACAAACTCCACGTCTATTTTTCTTTACACAGTTATCCTCTAAATCCAAAGCGAGCGGCAAATCTCTTTCAGTGTAACCACCCAAACTTGCCAATCTCCAAATGATTTTTTGCGCTTGTGCTTTGGCATCTCTCACAACCGATTCCGGATCTTCAGTATTTGGTAGATAGGCATAGTGATAAATGCCGGTATAAATTCCGGCTGCTTGCGCGGCATTTCTATCGGCAACTAAAAACTTGTAATTATCCGAATCAGCTTTGTCGGCAGTATCGGAACCTTTTATCATTAAAAATCTAATTCCAGCATCAAACATCTTTTGAAAATCAATTAATTGGTCATTTGGGTGTTGCCATCTGCTGATATCCGCACCATGAATACGCCCACCAGGACCTGAAGGTAAAAGTAATGAATTTACATCTGTAAATACTTTGGTGTTGTCAATTTTAAAATTTTTATCATTTGAAGTTAATTTAGTTTTTCCACTAACAAAATATGCTTGATACTGTCCTTCCGCTTTTACTGCAGTGGCAATTGTGTTTATTCGCCAAGCGCCAGATTCTGAAGTGGTGGTGGTTAAGTTGGTTGGTTTCCAGACCACGCCATTTAAACTCCTGATTGTTATCGTGCCTGATTTTGCCGGTTGAACTTGACCATAAAAAGTCACCTCTAATTCACCGGCAGATGGCGTGGTCAGAATATTCATAGTCACCACAGTCTTTGAAGATTTTGTGGTTTTTGCATCTGCGACCGGGGTAATTAGGCAGGTAGAAATTAGTGCCAGCACCAAAGATATCTTTGCGCTCAAATTGAAAAAATTAGCTTTCCTTTTCACCGCTCAATTATGTCGGGGGTGATTCCGAAAATCTCAGTTATCGCCGACTGCAATGCTAGTTTTTGATTTTGATTTCTCGCCGGCTTGAAATCATGTGGCGCAGCGAACTTCTGACTATCAGAAAAATCTAAGGTTAATCTGTTTTCTTCAAATGAAACTAGCCGGGCATCAAAGTATGCCAACCAAGCCACACGATTTTTATTTAGTAGCAGATCTAAAACTAAATTCCAATCGGCTTTGATTTTAGTTAAATTTAATGAATCCTTAGACTCCATAAAAATTAAATTAAATTTAAATCTATTTTGGAATGCGCAAGGAGTGCATTCCACCATCAACATTTAAAGTTGTACCGGTAATTGATTTATTTACCGGGTTTGCCAAAAACACAATCGCATTTGCAATTTCATCGGGTGAAACTAATCTGCC
>CAXBQO010000014.1:0-15943 GCA_963977945.1 uncultured bacterium | reverse complement strand
AGAGCGGCTTCATAGTTGGTGGCAAATTAAATATTCCAAAATCAGGCGTTTATGAGATCTACTATCTATTTAAATTAAATTCGCAATTTAATACATTACAAAATATCGCAATTACATTGTTAATAGTGTGCTTACTAATTCTGGCAAAAACTTACTTTGCAACTAAGTACTCTACTAAGCAAGTAATTGATCCATTACGTCAAGCAGCGAAAGCAGCTGAACGCTTTACCTCTGGCGATTATGAAGCACGCTTAAAGGTAATTAGTCAGGATGAGTTTGCCACGTTAGTTAAATCGTTTAATGAAATGGCCGCGGCGATTCAACAACAAATCACCAGATTAGAAAATTTATCGAAATTGCAACAGCGATTTGTTTCTGATGTCTCGCATGAACTTCGCACTCCTCTGACAACAATTCGCATGGCTTCAGATTTGATTTACAACCACCGCAAAGAGTTTGATGCAAATACCGCTAGAAGTGCAGAATTATTATTAAATCAAATAGATCGATTTGAATTGCTTTTAAATGATTTGTTAGAGGTAAGTAGATTTGATGCTCAAGCTGCAACCTTACAATTAAGTAATTTTGATTTAATTTCGCTGATCCGAAAGTCCATTGATTACACCAATCTAAATTCCCAAAAAATTGAATTAATTTCTCCAGACTCTTTAAGTATCAACGCCGATGCCCGCAGAATCGAACGCATAATGCGTAACTTGCTATCCAACGCCATTGATCACTCTGAAGATAAACCAATCACGATTACCGTTGCCGCAAATGAGAGCGATGTTTCCGTTGCCGTACGTGATTTAGGAATTGGTTTTAGCGAAAATCAATCACTGCGTTTATTTGATCGCTTTTGGCGAGCCGACCCTTCTCGTAACAGATCTCGTGGTGGTACCGGTCTAGGTTTATCAATCGCGTTAGAAGATGCCAAACTTCATGGTGGCATGTTGCAGGCATGGGGAAAACCAAACCAAGGCGCAAACTTTGTTTTAACCTTGCCAAAAGTATATGGCGCACAAATTGGGCAACCACCACTTTCAGTTGTACCCAAGGACTTAGTAACTCAATAAATATTTAATTTAGGTTTGATAAGAACCTTGTGTGCTGATTGAAACAATCAAATCTTTAGTTTTTCCACCTAGCTGCTTAGTTTGTAAAACGTATGGTGAAAAACTTTGCCCGCTTTGCAAAGTGCCGTGGCAAAAATTAGTCACCAAAGTTTGGATCGGGAACATACCCCTTTATTACCAGGCAAATTACGAACAAAAAACTATGCCAATTTTTTTAGCGGCAAAAGAAAACAATGATTACTTTGCCCAAGACATAATCGCAAAAGCTATAGTCGACTCAATCACCGCCGCAAAACAGAAATTTAGCAATCAAAAACTTTATTTAGTTCCGATTCCATCTCGCTCAGCAAATGAGAGAAAACGTGGATATTCACACCTACAAAAAATCTTAAAAAAAGTTTCTACTATTTTAAACAACGTCGAAGTTGTACCACTATTAAAAATAAAAAAGCGAATATCTGATCAAACAAATCTAGATGCACAAACTAGATATCAAAACCTACATAATGCGTATCGCTGTGACCTAAAGCTAAAGAAATTTCTTTTTTCGAGAATAAATTATTCGCAAAGTGAGGTGCTAGTAATTGATGATCTGATTACAACTGGTGCATCAGCATCTGAAGCAATCAGGGCGTTAAATGCTGAGAAAATCAAGGTTTCGGCGGTTATTTGCGCGGCGGCAACACTTGGAAATGACCGACTAACATATGAACCTCGTAACGCAAGAAAAACCGCCTAATTTTTTAAGGGGCACCCACAGTGAAATTGCTAGACAAGATTCTGCGCGCCGGTGAAGGCCGCCAGGTTCGTCGTCTAGAAAAAATTGCATCCCAAGTAAATACATTTGAAAGCAAAATCTCTGCTTTAACCGATGAGCAACTTCGTCAAAAAACTTCCGAATTTAAAGATCGTTACAACAATAAAGAATCACTTGATGATTTACTTCCAGAGGCGTTTGCGGTAGTTCGCGAAGCAGCTAAGCGCACTTTGGGACAACGTCATTACGATGTTCAACTTATGGGTGGAGCAGCGCTTCACCTTGGCAACATCGCTGAAATGCGCACCGGTGAAGGAAAAACTTTGGTGGCAACGTTGCCATCATATTTAAATGCAATTTCTGGCAAAGGTGTGCATGTTGTAACAGTTAATGATTACTTAGCCGAACGCGATAGCGAATGGATGGGCCGAATTCATAGATTTTTAGGTTTAAAAGTCGGTGTAATTCTGGCCAGCATGACGCCGAATGAAAGGCGCGATGCTTATGCCGCTGACATTACTTATGGCACAAATAATGAATTTGGTTTTGATTATCTGCGCGACAACATGGCTTGGTCACTCGCTGATTGCGTACAGCGCGAACACAACTTTGCAATTATTGATGAAGCTGACTCGATTTTAATTGATGAAGCCAGAACACCTTTGATTATTTCTGGCCCGGCAGATAAAGCCACCAAGTGGTATGTCGAGTTTGCCAACATTGTTACTCGACTTGTGCGCGATAGCGATTACGAAGTTGATGAGAAAAAACGCACCGTTGGAATTTTGGAACCAGGCGTTGAAAAAGTTGAGAACTTATTAAAAATTGATAATTTGTATGAAGCGGCAAATACGCCAATGATCGGTTATTTAAACAATGCAATCCGCGCAAAAGAGTTATTTAAGCGCGATAAAGATTATGTAGTGATGAACGGTGAATTATTAATTGTTGATGAACACACTGGCCGTATGTTGGCTGGCCGCCGTTATAACGAAGGCCTACATCAAGCTCTTGAAGCGAAAGAGCGCATTGAAATTAAAGATGAAAATCAGACACTGGCAACTATTACCTTACAAAATTATTTTAGGTTGTATAACAAATTAAGCGGTATGACCGGTACTGCTATGACTGAAGCATCTGAATTTTTACAAATTTATAAACTAGGTGTGATTCCGATTCCAACTAACAAACCAATGGTCCGAAAAGATCAACCCGACCTGATTTATAAGACTGAAGTAGGCAAATTTAAAGCGGTTGCTGACGACATCGCCGAACGCAATAAAAAAGGTCAACCAGTTTTGGTGGGAACTGTCAGCGTTGAAAAATCAGAGGAATTATCGGCAGTGCTGAAGCGTCGCGGAATTGCTCACGAAGTTTTAAATGCTAAACAACATGAACGCGAAGCAGCAATCATTGCTCGCGCCGGAACAATTGGTGCGGTAACTGTTGCAACAAATATGGCCGGTCGTGGTACCGACATCATGTTGGGTGGAAATCCAGAGTTCATGGCTGACTTTGAGCTACAACGAAATGGAATTTCTCCAGTAGAAGACTCAGAACAGTACGAGTCGCGTTGGCCTGAAGAACTTGGAAAACAGAAAGCTGCGGTTGCAGAGCAACATGAAAAAGTAGTTGCATTAGGTGGTCTATACGTTCTTGGCACAGAAAGACATGAATCTCGAAGAATTGATAACCAGCTCCGCGGTCGTTCTGGCCGACAGGGCGATCCTGGCGAATCTCGCTTCTATTTATCGCTACAAGATGATCTGATGCGCCGATTTAATTCGGCATTAGTTGAGCGATTCTTAACAGCAGCAGGAATGCCCGAAGATACGCCGCTGGAATCAAAAATTGTTAGCAATGCAATTAAGTCAGCACAAACTCAAGTTGAATCTTTAAACTTTGAAATGCGCAAAAATGTTTTGAAATATGACGATGTCATGAATCAACAGCGCACCGTAATTTATAAAGAGCGCCGTGCAGTACTTGAAGGTGCTGATCTAAAAGAACAAGTTCGCACATTTATGTTTGACACCATTTCGGCATATGTCACAAATGCCACAGTTGGTGTGCCAGAAGATTGGGATCTAAAAACATTGTGGAACGCGTTAAAAACTTTGTATCCGATTTCATTTACTTACGAAGAGGTAATCAATCAAGCAGGTGGACCAGGAAATCTGGATGCCGATTACCTTCTTGAAAAAGTTTTAAGTGATGCCGACACCGCTTATCAACTACGCGAACAGGATCTGACTGAAACTGTGATCCGCGAATTAGAGCGCAAGATTTTGCTCTCGGTATTAGATAAAAAGTGGCGCGATCACTTATATGAAATGGATTATCTGCAAGAGGGAATCGGATTACGCGCTATGGCGCAACGTGATCCATTAGTTGAATATCAACGCGAAGGTTTTGATTTGTTCTCGGCGATGATGGATGCAATCAAAGAAGAATTAGTTGGATTCTTATTTAATGTAGAAGTACAAGTAGAGGGCGAACAAGTTGCTGCGAAAGGTTTAACACCACCACCAAAAACTGCAGACTCAGCTCAACTTAGTTATTCCGCCGCAGAATTAGAGCCAGGTGAGGGACAAAATGTTTCCCGTAACGCGCCTTGCCCATGTGGTTCTGGCAAAAAATACAAACGTTGCCACGGCGCAAATTAATTTAACCGCCAACAATTTCTAATTCGGTACAAATCCATCGTTTATCTACCCCTTCAAACCGTAACAATAAAGATCGCACTCGATCTGCTACTCGAATTGTCACCGTGGCTTCGATTACGCCTTCAATTGGTTGATTAATATAAATTTTTCGCAGTTTAGGTTGAACATTAAATTTACTTATCTGTGCCATAAGTTTTTTATGAACTGTGCGCTGACACCATCTGGCAAGTTGCATGGGGCTGCGTTTGCCGCCCCAAATTTCTATTAAACCTAAAACAAAACGCTGAACCCAATCATCTACTTCAGGTAAATCCTCTAAAAAAGATGGTTGGGGAGCGAAATCTAAATCATCAGAGTATTTTGAAAAATTAGTACTGGTTCCGGCGACTACAAACTCACTATCTGGCGTAGGTACTAAATATAGTTTTCGAGTTGGAATATATAGATCAGAGTATTTTTCCGATATTAAATCAAGCTGTAATTGTTCAGATTTATCAAGTAAATAGTTCATTGGGCAATCTTGTAAATCGAAAAAATTGCTCCATCATCCGTTCGGATGATTTGAATTTTAGTTTGTTAAACCATTCTGTGCCGGTGAAAATCCTGGATTATTTAAGAAGTTCTCGAATCTTGACCGGAATCATTTTGCTAGTTTCATCACTAGTAATTGCAAATACATTCTTAAAAGCAAGTGGCAAAGTCGATTACGTTTGGCGCACCACGACCTCACTAGCCCCAGGCGCTGTGATATCCGAATCAGATTTAAAGCCGGCGGCAGTTTCAATGCGCGAACAATTATCAAGTTACATATCTACTAAACAAACAATTATCGGAACCATGGTGGTGCGCGAGGTAGGTGAAAATGAACTTCTTCCGATTAATTCAATTTCAAATGATGAATTCGCGCTTAAGTTTCGCGATGTTCCGCTGACACTTGAAATCACCGATATTCCACTTGATTTAAGCCGTGGCCAAATAGTTGATATTTATTCGTTGCCAAATCGCGAGACTAAAACCTTTAAAAATATCGAACCAGTGATTTCGCAAATCAGCGTAGTACAAGTATCTGATCGAAATAATTCCTTAAAAGCACAAGTCTTAGTCGCCATACCAATCGAGCAAGTTGAAATTGTTTTGCAACATTTAGTTGATGCCAGAATTTTGATTGTCCGCAGTGACCATTAATGTCATCACCGCTATCAAAGATGGTGAATTCGAATCTGAGGTAGCAAATCTGCTGTTTCATCACGGCTGTGAAATTGCCTTACGCACACTAGAGCCAATTGAAATCGCCGATTTCATACTGCAGCTGCCAGATTTAGAACGTTGGTACTTAATTTGTTGCCCCGATTTTGCGCTACCAAAACAGATCAAACAAGCTTTCGCTACCCATTTAATTACGGTAAATCGCAAAAACTTCAGCGCTGCTAATTTGATTGAGCAATTAAGTGATGATTTCCGGCCACCGCTAAGGAAATTAGGTTCTTCTGGCTCCTCTGCAAATGCTAGAAATTTTGGAGCAACTAAAGCAAAAATAAATCTCATCACAATTTTTGGAGCAAGTGGTGGCGCTGGCACAACGACGATTGCGCAACACATTTATTTTCGAATTCAACAGCACCAACAAATTGAAGTGATAACAAATGAAAATCAACTTACTAAAGCAAAAGCAGACTCTAATTATTTAGCTGAGTTTTCTCCCGTCATCTCTTTAAACTCATACTTCACCGACCGACGCAAACCGGCGCAATACCTAACCGAACTTGTTAAAGCGAGCAGCAAAATTGCATTTCTGTCTACATCAACTGAAAATGGCTTAACTCAATTAGAAAAATTTCTAAAAGATTATCGCTCGCTAAAGTTTCGTAAACCACTAACAGTAATTTTAAATAAACATTTCTATGATAAAACCGGTCGAATTTTGCTGCAGCGTTTCAACTACATGATTTCAGAGGAAAACGAAATGATTATGCGAAATGGCGAACATATTGATTCCTTTGTTGTTGCTTTTAATCACGGTGCGATAAATAGATTTCCGGTTAACTTAAACCTGCTTTCAGATAACTTTTTCAAGCAGGTAAACCAGATTGCGCAAAATTGGCTACGATTACCAGAACTAAAAACCGGAAAGTCGTGGCTAGATGGAAAATCTTTCAAATCTAACTTCAGCTGAAGCGCGTTATTTATCAGCGCTCTTGGTGCAATGGCGCATGCTTTCCGATCTCTCTTTTTCCGATTTAGTTCTATGGGTTCCACAGCGTAAAGATCAAAAAAATTGGCCAGATGGCTTCATTGCGACCGCCCAAATTCGACCAACAACTGCGGCTACAGTTTTTGCAAACGATTTGGTCAGCAGCAAAATTAATTGGGGCGCAAACCCAGATTTAGATCAAGCCTTATCAAGTGGTGAAATCACAAAACCAAATTCGCCGCAAAAATTTGGTGAGATTTCCGCAGTAGTTGAATACATTCCGGTGGCATTTGAAGCAGCGGTAATCGCAGTTATCGCTAGATATCGCAATACCAATTTAGGGCGGGCAAACTCTAAACTTGAAAGTAATTATCAAGAGATTGCCGCAATTATTTGCCAAATGATTGCCAGCGCAAATTTCCCAATTAAATCGGCAAACTTTAATTTAGATTCCGCCCCGCGAGTTGGCGATGGCTTAATTCGCTTAGATGCAAATGGGCAAGTGCTGTTTGCCAGCCCAAACGCTAGATCTGCATTAAATCGCTTGGGGGAGAGCGGAGAACTAGAACAAAAGAATTTAGGAACAATTTTTGATGGTTTAAATAACAAACGGCATACACCGGCCGATGACACATATAAAAATTTATTAAATGGAAAAACTGTGCAACGTATTGAATTTCAAAACGCCTCTGCCACTTTAGATTTGCTCGTTATGCCATTACAAATTGAAAAAAATCGAATTGGTGCAATTGTTTTGCTAAATAACATCACCGAACTTAAAACTCGTGATTTAGCTTTGATGTCCAAAGAAACCACCATCAAAGAGATTCATCACCGAGTTAAAAATAATTTACAAACCGTATCTGCACTGTTGCGTTTGCAAGCGCGCCGGGTTCAAGATCCAACTGCTTCGGCCGCATTAGAAGAAGCGGTGCGCCGAGTTTCTTCAATTGCATTGGTGCATGAAACTCTGACCAAAAGTTCAGCGGAATTAGTTGAGTTTGATGGGGTTTATGAATTGATTTTGGCAAATGCAATTGGGTTAACCAGCGCCGACATTGAATTTTCTAAACTTGGAGAGTTTGGAATTCTAGATTCTAAAACCGCTACCAATCTTGCCCTGATTCTGACCGAACTAATTCATAATGCAATCGAGCATGGCTTTGAAAAAAATCAAACTACAAAACCTGGCCAGTTAGAAGTTGTAGTTAAGCGAGATCAAAAACAAATAAATGTTCAGGTAAAAGATAGTGCCAATAATTTGCCACCCCAATTTGAATTAGAGACTTCTAGTAATTTGGGAATGCAGATAGTTTCAAATTTAATTAAAAATGAATTAAATGGCGTACTAAAAATATTTTCAGCCGATGGTCACACCATTGCCGAAATTAATTTTCCGGTGAGTTAAAACCTTGTTCCATCATGCGAGCGCGATTTCTCGCTGCTCTGCGCTTCATTGCGCGACGCTCATCTTCAGATAATCCGCCCCAAACGCCAGAATCTTGTCCACTCTCTAGCGCCCAAGCAAGGCATGGCTCTTTCACCGGACAGCGATTACAAATCTTTTTAGCCTCTTCAATTTGTTGTAGCGCAGGACCGGTATTTCCAACTGGAAAGAAAATCTCTGGATCTTCGTGGCGACAAATCGCCTCGTGTCGCCAATCCATGTTGTCAGCACATCCACTTCAGGGTCATTTTGGCCCGTATGAGCCAAAATTTAAAAAGATTTTGAAATTTGATAAACAATTTCAAGGAATATTCTCTCGCGAATTACTTTGATAAACAAGCATTTTCAATAAAAAAATTATTTTTTGTGATGTAAAGCGCCCCCGGCAGGAATCGAACCTGCGCACCTGCCTCCGGAGGGCAGTGCTCTATCCCCTGAGCTACGGGGGCGTGTTAAAACTGTATTCAACTATATCGCAGTAAATCTTAATTAACGGCCGAGAGAATTTCTGAAAGAACTGAAAGAATATGCGCATTAGCCACAAAGAATTCCCAGCATTACGGAATTAATAAGAACAGCAAAAAGAAAAGAAGAAAGAGAAACGAGAATTGCGTAAATGACAAGTAAAGAAACTGCTTACTTTGCAACTGGTTGTTTTTGGGGAGCAGAGCGCAGATTTTGGCAATTACCCGGTGTAGTTGAAACTTCAGTTGGTTACATGGGTGGCAGTAAATCTGAGCCAACTTACAAAGAGGTTTGCACCGGTCTTACCGGCCATGCTGAAACTGTGGCGGTTCATTTTGATCCGAATCAAATTTCTTATTTGCGCCTGCTTGCTGAATTTTGGATGATGCATGATCCGACATCGTTAAATCAACAAGGAAATGACATCGGCACTCAATATCGCAGTGCAATTTTCACAACTACCGCCGAACAAATGAAGGTGGCGCAAACTTCGCGTGATATTTATCAATCACAATTAAACGCTCAACAAATTGGCGAGATTGTTACCGAAATTGTTCCATCTGATGGCAAAACTTATTGGCTGGCAGAGGAGTATCACCAAAAATATTTGGCAAAAAATCCAAATGGTTATGACTGCCACTCTTCAACTGGTGTGGCGTATCCATTAACTGCGGATGTGAAATAGCGATGATTGAAATTACCCCAAATAAACCAGATGGCTCGGCTTATCCGGTAAAAATAAATGAATCAGAGTTAGCCAAAAAAGTTGATCCACTTTCCTTTGAAGTGTTGCGCCGTGGCGGAACTGAAGTGGCATTTACCGGTGAATACACCGATACCGAAACTATTGGCGTTTATAAATGCAAAGCATGTAGCGCTGAACTATTTCGCAGCGATACCAAATTTCATTCTGGTTGTGGTTGGCCATCTTTTTATGCACCAACAAAAGATGATGCGGTAATTTTGTTAGAGGATCGATCACTTGCGCCTAGAATTCGCACCGAAGTTCGTTGCGCAAATTGTGGTTCTCACCTTGGCCATGTTTTTGAAGGCGAAGGTTATGCAGTTCCAACTGATCAGCGCTGGTGCATTAATTCAGTTGCTTTGGTACTAGAGCCAAAAAAATAATTAGTTATCAACTACTCGCCAGCAGTACCAAGCCACCACACTCTCAAAACCTGCGAATTTTTCCCCTTCTTTCAATAATTTTTTCGGCGTAATTTCAGTTCTTAAATTATGTAATTTTTCCCAGCCTCGGCGCACACCTAAATCATCTACTGGCCAAATATCTAATCTTCCTAAGTGAAACATTAAAAACATTTGCGCAGTCCATTTTCCAATACCCCATACGCGAACTAATTCCGCTTCAATTTCCGCGTTTGGCAATTTGCTGAACTGTTTGAATTTAATTGATCCATTTTGAGTATGTTCGGCTAAATCTAGAATTGCGCGGGCCTTAGCATCAGAGACTCCGCACTTTCTAATTTTCACTTTTCCAAGTTTTAGCATTTTTTTGGCACTTACATCATTGGCAGATAATGTAATTAATCTTTCACTGATTGTGGCAGCCGCTTTGGTGGCAAGTTGTTGTGAAATTATTGAATGTACCAATGTTTCAAAGTGTGAATACTTAGGTTTTCGCAATCCGATGTCGCATAATGGCGATGCTTTAACTGTGGCTTTAAATTTTGGATCAATGCGCACTAATTTGCGAGTTAATGCACTCATTTTTGGTTTAGTCATTTTCACCGGCCGAAAGGTTTCCATCTGCCAGAGTTAACTCGTTTTCAGATAAATAATCCAATAAATTCCCGCAGGTTCAACACCAGTAAAATAGGTATTAAAGTATTGCCATGTCTTCTGGCGACTTATCTAAATTAAAAAAGTTAAATATTGCGAGCAAAGTTGTGGCCGCTGGTCGACCAAGTAAAAAACCAGATGGTGAATTAAATCCGCCAATTGCATTGAACTCTACTTATCATGCCGGTGGTGAAATTGGTTATGGCAGATACGGCAATGAAACTTGGAGCGCGCTAGAAGAAGCAATTTCATTGTTAGAAGAGGCGCAGCACAGCATTTTGTTTTCATCTGGGTTAGCTGCAATCGCCGCCGTATTTGAAATTTTGCCAGAAGGCGCTGCTTTAACTTCGCCACATGATGGTTATCAAGGCACAATGGAACTTCTTCGCCAACAACACAAAAGTGGTCGCTTAAATGTTAACTTTTTAGATTTTACAAAAACCGATGAAGTCATCGCAGCACTTAGCAAAACTCAAATGCTTTATTTGGAATCGCCAACAAACCCCGCACTAGAAGTAATTGATTTACCAAAAATAATTGCCGCCGCTAAAAAGGCTGGTTGTGGTGTAGTAGTTGATAACACCTTTGCTACTTCTATAAATCAAAAACCTTTAACTTTTGGCGCCGATATCGTGATGCATTCAGTTACAAAATATATTGCAGGGCATAGCGATGTTTTGCTTGGCTCGCTATCCACAAATGATTCTGCACTTCATCGCAGATTGTTAGATCGCCGTAGATATGGTGGAGCTATTGCCGGCCCAGTTGAAGCCTGGATCGCATTACGTGGTGTTCGCACCTTTGTTTTGCGTATGGAACGCGCGCAAGCAAATGCTATGGAATTAGCCAAAAGACTTAGCAAGCATCCAAAAGTTTCGCGGGTGAGATATCCCGGATTACCAACCGACCCATTTCATAATTTGGCAAAAAGTTTTATGAAAGGTTTCGGTGCCGTTATCTCATTTGAAGTAAATGGCACCAAAGAAAAAATCGATAAAGTTTGTGAAGCAAGTGAGCTAATTACTTATTCCACTTCTCTAGGGGGAGTCGAATCACTCTGGGAAAGACGTCGTCGTTGGGCTACTGAATCGCATTCAATTCCAGAAAATTTAATTCGCTTTAGCGTTGGCATCGAAGATGTTGATGATTTGTGGGCCGATATCGAACAAGCCTTAAAACAGGTCAATTAACTTTTAAAAATTTAATAAATGTCGGTTCAGATTCGAGAGGCACAAGTTGCCGATTTAGATTCTATTTTTGATTTCATTCATAAATTAGCTGAATATGAACGGGCAGCCAGCGAGGCGATTCTGACCAAAGAAAACTTAGCTGCCACGTTATTTTGTGATAACCCGCAAGTATTTTGTGCGCTCTCAACTATTAAAAGTGATTCCGGTGAAGTAATAACTGGTTTTGCAGTTTGGCATTTGAATTATTCAACTTGGCTAGCCAAACATGGGCTGTATGTTGAAGATTTATTTGTAGATCCTGGTTATCGCGGATTAGGTCATGGCAAAGCGTTGCTTCGTCATATGGCCAAAATTTGTGTGGCAAACGGATACCCGAGATTGCAGTGGTGGGTTCTAGATTGGAACCAATCGGCAATTGAATTCTATAAATCTTTAGGGGCACAGCCAATGGATGAGTGGACCGTCTTTAGAGTTTCTGGGGATGCGTTAATTAAGTTGGCAAACACCTAGGAAAAACTCAGTGCTTACTCATATATCTATGATTTATATGAGTAGATTTGCCTCATGATCAAAGCACTTCGCAGATTATTTACCGCTATCGCTGCGGCTCTTGTTGCTTTGGCTGCAATCGGAAAAGTATTTAAGTGGCTGGCTCGTAATGAGAATGACGAATACGAAGTCTTCGCTGATGACGAGCGCGAAGAGGCGATTTAACTTTACTTTCTGATGAGCCAATACCAATCCGGAAGTTGCAACATCGGTGGTGGCGAGGTTAAACGACGCCAAATTGTGGCTGTGTTTGGTGCATTCTTTACCCTCTCTTCGTTAGTTGGATTTGTTACACAAGATATTTCGCAATCTGCCAGATTAAGTATTTTCTTACCAGCATTAGTTTTTGCAATTGGATTTTTTCAATCTAGGCAGAAATTTTGTGTGGCTTACGGATTTATGGGCACATTTAATTTTGGAAGACTGGGCCAAATCTCTAAAGTTCAAACGCCAGAAGATCGAGCGCGAGATCGCAAATTTGCTTTGGTTTTATTAAGTAAAGCAGTACTTCTTGCTGCCGCAATTACCGCGGTCGCACTTTTCATTTAATTACAAATCTTCCAACGCAGTAGAGGTTTTACCGACATTTAAATATTTCAAGTAATTATCAGTTACTTGTTCTGGCTTACCGATTTCTCGAATTCTGCCCTTATCCAGCCACAGCACGCTGTCGCAAAGTTCATTTAATGATGAAAGTGCGTGCGAAACAATCAAAATCGTTCTCGCTTGCCCGCAAAGTTCACGCAGGCGATTAAATGATTTCTCTTTAAATGTGGCATCACCAGTTGATAACGCTTCATCTAATAACAAAATGTCGGGAGAAATATTTACCGCAACTGAAAATGCGACTCGGCTATACATTCCAGCAGAATATGTACGCACCGGAACATCTAAAAATCCATCTGGTAAATCGGCAAACTTGGCAATCGCTTCAGTTTTTTCCTGAATTTGTGGCAATGTCATTCCAGCCGCTAATCCACCTAACACAATATTGTCGCGACCAGATAGTGATTGATTAAAACCAACACCAAGTGCCAAGAGCGTCGAAACTTTTCCGTTAACACTTACTCTTCCTTTTGTTGGTGGCAAGATGCCAGCAATTGTTCGCATTAAAGTTGATTTACCAGCACCATTTGCACCAACGATTCCTAAAACTGTGCCATGTTTTACTTCAAGTGAAAGATCATTTACCGCTTCTACTACTTTTGTTTTTACCCGTTCACCCCGACTTGCGCGCATAAGTGCGTTCTTCATAGTTATTTTGTTATCAATATTTATTGTGTAACGAACCGAAAGGTTCTCTATTTTGATTGCTAAATCAGAATTCATATCAGATTCGAATCGCAAACTCGCGCTCACGGGTTAAAAAGAAATATCCACCAAACAACAGCGCGAAAAATGCCCAAGCAAACATCGCCACAAATTGGGCGGCTGTGGGTGCGCTACCTTCTATCCAGATTCGAGAGTTGGCCGCAAGTGTTGGCCCCAATGGATTTATATATAGAAAAGCGCGATGCCAACCAGTTAATACTTCAGGTAGCCATAAAACCGGGCAGGCATACAGCCAAATTCGCAATATGTAATTTAGTAATTTTGTGGTGTCTCGAAAATAAACATTTAAAGTGGCAAAAAATAAGGCTAATCCAAAACTGGTTGCAGCTAAACAAATTAAAACAATTGGAATAATTAAATAATTAAAGTGCCAACCAGGCAGATTCGCGCTGGGAAATAAAAACTTTCCAATCACAACAATTGCTATATAAATTGGAAGTGTGGGTAAGAATTGTCGCACGGCACTGAGCGCACTTGAATATGGCAACAACATTCGGGGGAATGCTTGATTTAATATCAATCTGCTGCCGCGAGTAATTGATTGAGCGCCAATTGAAATACAGTTTTGGGCAAAATAAAAAGTAAATAATCCAATCAATATGTGGCAGAGCGTGGCAAAACCGGTGTTTCCACTTTTTCCTTGGATTACCGAAACTAATAAGAAATAGATTCCTGCTAAAAATAGTGGGTTAACTACCAACCAAACTTTTCCAAGTTTTGAATCTAGATACTCAGCTTTGTCATCGTAAATTGAAAGTTGGCTGGCAAACTCACGCCGGCGCCAAAATTCCCGAAAGTATGCCTTAAGTGGCGGTAACTTTTTTCGATACGGTTCGAAAACTTGAATCAATTTTTGCCCTTTGTAGCCGCCAAACTCGCAATTGTCGTAATTGCCAAAATTGAAACTATAACCGAAAGACTAAAACTCAACGCGATCTTTGGAATATGGAAACTTCCAATGTAGTGAATATCTATTCCGTGGAAAGCTTCAATAATTAACTTAACGCCAATAAATGCAAGAATTAATGACAAACCTTTGGTTAAATAAATAAGTCGCTTCATTAATCCCCCAATTAAGAAGTAAAGCTGACGAAGACCCATTAGCGCAAACACATTTGCAGTAAAGACAATGTATGGATCTTTTGTTAATCCAAATATTGCTGGAATCGAATCAAGTGCGAAAACTAAATCGGTCAGCGCCAGCGCTACCATTGCAATTGTCATAGTGGATGCACCGCGACCGCGCAGCCACTGAATTACTTTGCCCTCTTTCCACTCTTTATGGTCGCTCTCTTTAACCAATCCATAAGCGGTGTAGAGCAAAAACGCGCCAAATAAGAAAAATACCCAAGTAAAACGATTAATGATCGCAGACCCAGCCACGATAAATATCGCACGCAAAATTAGCGCGACAATAATTCCAAATAGCAACACCAATTGCTCTTTGGTTTTTTCTACTTTTAAGCGTCCTAAAATCAAAATAAATATAAATAAATTGTCTACCGATAATGAATATTCCGTTATCCAACCGGCAAAAAATTCAGTGCGAGATTGCTCGGTGTGCCAGAAGCCAAGTGAGATTCCAAATGCGATTGCTGCTGCTACATAAAATGCGGTCCACAAAGCCGCTTCTTTAAAAGAAGTTTCTTGATTTCGATGAGCGATTGCTAAACCTAAATCAATCAAAATCACCGCAACTAATACCGCGATTGTTACTTCCCAAGCCAGCGCGCTCATCATATTTTTAACACCTTTCCGGGGTTAAGAATATTGTTTGGATCAAGAGTTCTCTTAATTTGTCTCATCATTTCAACCGCAGCACTGCCAGTTTCTTCAATTAACGCATCGATTTTGCCCGAACCGATTCCGTGTTCGCCGGTGCATGTGCCGCCCATCTCAATAATTTTAGAAGTTATTTCATGAGTTAATTTTCTTATCTCAGGTAATTCACTGGGATTATTTGGATCAGTCAATATAAAGCAATGAAAGTTTGCATCTGCTACGTGGCCAAGAATTGAATAACTAAATTTACTTTTTCCTAAAATTTTATCTGCCATTGTTACCGCATCTGCTAATTTTGAAAGTGGCACAGCTGCATCTGTACTAACTGCGCGCATTCCAGGATTTGCTGCGATGCCAGCCCAATAAGCATTGTGCCGTGCTTGCCAAAGTTTTCTCCGAGCTGATTCATCAGCAGTCCATTCAAAATCTGAACCGTTAAATTCGCCGACAATATCTTTTACCGATTGCGCATCTTCTTGCACGCCTTGCGGACTTCCGTGAAACTCAAAAAATAATGTCGGCGCTTCTTTTAAATTTAATCCATCATGTGCATTTACATTTTTGATGCACTTTTCATCTAAAAATTCACACCGAGCAATTGCGATTCCACTTCGCACAATTGCAGTAGCTGCATTGACACCATCTGACAGGGTAGGAAAGCGCACAATTGCCGCCGCCATTTTTTCTG
>CAXBQO010000013.1:0-18009 GCA_963977945.1 uncultured bacterium | reverse complement strand
CCCCACATTTAGATACGGTTTTGTATTTAATGGGAATCGGCGACTTCGCTAATTAATCGCTAGTTTTCTTAACTCCTGCAACATCTGATTTGGATTTTCACTTTTAAAAACGGCATTTCCGGCAACAAAACAATTTGCTCCAGCATTTCTAGCAATTTGAATTGTTTCTTTGGAAACGCCACCATCTACCTGTAACAATATTTTCAAATTGAGACGATCTATTTCTCTCTTAGCCTCTGAAATTTTAGAAACTTGGTCCATCATAAACTTTTGCCCGCCAAATCCAGGTTCAACTGTCATGATTAAAAGTAAATCTAAATCCGGTAAATACGGAAGCACATCTGCAAGTTGAGTTTTAGGCTTTAATGCAACTCCAACTTTGGCTCCATTAATTCTGATTTCATTTATAGTTTTAGATAAATTTTTAACCGCTTCAATATGCACCGTAACCGAGGCGGCACCAGCGGCAGCATATTTAGGGGCCATTAAGTCTGGGTCAGAAATCATCAAATGTGCATCTATTGGCATTACCGAGTTGGCAATAATTTCCTTAGCCCGATCAAAAGAAAAAGTTTGATTTGGAACAAATTTATTGTCCATAACATCTAAATGAATGTAATCGCAGTCAGCTTTGATGCCGGAAATTATGTTTGGCAGATCATCCCAATTGGTATTTAAAACACTTGGATTTAAATAGATTTCAGTTGTTTTGGCCACGTTCTTATCCTAGAAGTTAACTTATGAAACTCTGGTTAATTTAGCCATAAACATGGAATCTCCTTGGCCAAGGTGTGTCCAAGTTCTAAAGTATTTCGATTGCAAATCGCTTTTCAAATGAGTTGGTTCTGTCTTTCCAATCTGGTCGAGTTTGAAATTTGTATGATCAAATAGGAATTCGGAAATCATCAAATCGGTCTCAGCTTTGTGCGGAGAACAAGTTATGTAATAAATAAAACCGCTCTCCTTTACCGCTTTCGCAGCTGACGCTAAAAGCTGTCGCTGTAGCAGAATCAAATCTTTGAGATTATTAACGCTTTTAGTCCATCTAGCATCTGGCCTTCTGCGTAACGCTCCTAAACCAGTACACGGAGCATCCAAAATTATTCGATCAAAAGTTGATGGCGACCGATCGCCTATCTCACGACCGTCTTGCTGTCTCACCAAATTTGCTGGAATAACTTGGGAAACCAAATCAACTCGATGTGCGCTAACTTCGGTTGCCAGAAATGATGGATTAGATTCGAGATTTAATATCGAATGATAAAGATAGGCAGCCTTACCACCCGGACCAGCACACATATCCAGCCAATTCAAAGCTGGTTTGTAATCATTGAGAATCAATTCAACTATTTTCTGTGAAGCTCGATCTTGTACCGTGACCTTTCGCTCTTTTACAAATGTAACTTCCGTTGGAATTTCATCGCAGGTAAATCCATTTTCTAATCCAACTATCTTTTGTATCTTGTAATCCTTCTGCACCTCTTCTAGCTTCGCTTTAGTGGGCAGGCAAACATAATCTGGTTTGGCAGAGATGTTATTTTCATTTAGTAATTTAATTACATCGTTTGTATCTTTTAAAACATCGAAATACGAACTCACAATCCATTCTGGATGGCTATATTTAATCGCTAAATGTGAAACTACATTCATCTTTTCTAATTCGGTTTCGATTTCTTTCAAATCTATTTGCGTCAATTTTCTAAGTAAAGCATTTACAAATGAGGCGCGTGCTTGCCCAAGTATTTCTTTAGCTGCCGACACGGTTTCATTTACCGCCGCATAATTTTCTACCTTCATACTCAAAATTTGATGCGCGCCAACCCGCAGACAAATAAGTGTTCGGCCATCTATCTTCTTTATATCTCGGTCAGCTAATTTTGAGATTAAGTAGTCATACCAACCCTGAAGTCGAAGCGAGCCATAAACAATTTCAGTGATGAACGCTCGATCTTCTGATCTAACCTGGTTTTCGCTAAGAAAGGTCGGTAAGAATAGATTGGCGTACGATTTAGACTCAGAAATCTGAATTAAAGCTCTGATTGCAATTAATCTAGAGTTTTCAACTTCCCTTACAGTTTTTTTGAATTTCTTCAATTTACGATCTGCCCAATTAAATTAGGCCGACCACGTAAAAACTCCGCTCCAGTCATGCTGGATTTTCCCTCTGGCCGTAACTGTTTCACAGTGACGATTCCATCTCTAGCAACTATTTGCATCTCACTATTTTTGTTCTGAATTTGTGCAATTTGGGAATTACCAACTAAAACTTGTTCAAACTCTAAACTTTCAAACTTTATCCTTGTGCCATTTACCGTTGCATAAACTCCAGGGTTGTCGCACAGCGCTAAGAATCGATTTGTAATATTTGAAATCGGTTGATCAAATATCAAATGCCCATCACTCTTGTTTATCTTTGGAGCCGTTGATATTTGATTGCCTAATTCACTTTGTGCTTTACCTTTGTCGCCCTTTGAGATTGCCGAAATTGTTGAAACCAAAGGTTTAATGCTCAATCGGGCTAATTCTTGTAAGACAAGTTTTGTGGTTGCCATTCTTGGAATCTCATATTTGGACTGAGTAAAAACTGGACCAGTATCTAATCCTTCATCTAATTTGAAAATTGAGACACCAGTTTCTCGTTCCCCATTCAAAATTGCATGTTGAACTGGAGCCGCTCCGCGATACTTTGGTAATAATGAAAAATGAACATTGAGCCAGCCAAATTTAGGAATATCCAAATTATCTTTTGATACTAATTTTCCAAATGCAACGGTAATCACCAAATCTGCGACTTCTGAATTTAATGCGGCAGTGATGTCTGACGATTTTGAAATTTTGTAAATTGGTAAATCAAATTGAATTGCCCATTCGGCAAATTCATTTGATACTGACTTTTGACCTCGTCCTGTTGGCTGATCAGAATTTGTAAGAAATCCAGCAATTTCTATTTTTGAATCATCATTTTTAGTTTTAGAAAGTGAGATTAAAGAGTTGAATATTTCAAATGAAACATTTGAGGAAGAGGCAAGCAATATTTTCAAAAATCACAGACCTAAACCAAAGGTTTGATGAGGTGAAACCTTTATTTGTGGGGTGATTCCATTTGATGTTGCAGTGTTAAACCAATCAGATTCCCGGATTTCCTTCATTGCTAGTTTTCGGGTTGCTTCATCCATGCGATCTATAAACAAGATCCCATTTAGATGATCAGTCTCATGTTGTAAACACCGGGCAAGTAACTCTGTTCCCTCTATAACTACAGGTTCGCCATGCATATTAAAACCTTTGGCAACTGCCCGAAGCGCTCTTGGCGTTTTATAAACCAAACCAGGAAAAGAAAGACAACCCTCTTCATCTTCTTCCATTTCAGAACTTAAATCCAACGAGGGATTTATTAAATGTCCTAGTTGTTCATCGATATCCCATACAAAAACTCTAAGTGGAACACCAATTTGGGGTGCTGCTAATCCAGCTCCAGGTGCTGCCTGCATTGTTTCGGTTAAGTCAGAAACTAAAGTGCGCAGTTCTTTATCAAAATCAACTACTTCAGAGGCTGGTGTAACTAATACTGGATCGCCAAAGTGTCTGATTGATTGAATACTCATAACCAGATTCTACCGGTTAACTCTAAATCAGATCGTATCCATCAATCATTATTGAAAATGCAGTTTTCTTCTTAAGCATTCGCACTTGATTAACCTCATTCAGCAGTGAAACTACATTGGGTTGAAACTTCTTTTGAAATCTAATTATTACTGTTGACTCTAATGGTGTTGTGCCGGTGGAGGCTTCAACTTCTCTAACATCACTTACTAAAACTTCTAAATTAGCTTTTCCCTCTCGTAGATTTGCAGCAAATGTGAGCAAGTCACGAGTTGCTCCGGTGATTTTTGCGATTCCATAAGATGGCGGAAGTTTTGCAATTTTTCGATTAGAAATTTCGCGAGAAAAGTAACGTTGTTCATTATTGATATATATGTCTTGGATAAATTGATGAGAATTTGGCAAGGACGAATAAATATATCCACCTTCAATAACTTGCCAAATATTTTTTCGCCAACGAAGTCTTGCAACTTCATCGGCACGAAGTTGTGTTCGATTAAATTGAATTTCACCATCAAGTAATACCACCGCGCCATAATCTGCTTCAGGTTCTGCCCCAGGTGTGGCAATAATTATCGAATTCGTCTTTTCTCGTTTTAAGATATCGATTCGTTTTGTCCCGGTGGATAAGTGAATCGGAATCTTCGGGAAAATCTTGCCAATTTCTTCAGTGGTTCGATCAGCTCCCTTTCGAAGCACATATGGACGACTTTCACCACAATAGCTACATTTCCAATCTCGATACTCTTTGGCGCAAATATTGCAGTTTGGGTGTTTGCCTTTGTTAATTATCAATTTACCCCCACAATCACAATTGGCGCGATTGCGACAACGATTGCAAACAAACATATTTGCATAACCCTTTTCTGCAATTGAAACTAGGACATGACCAATCTCTAAACCTTTTCGCACTACTTCATTGAAGTTACGATTGTTATCAACTGTTACCCATTGATAGTTCTTAAAATTTGAATAATTTTTAAGTTCAAATGTTTGTGCTTCAATCAATTTACCAATTTCTAGGGATAATGATGGGCTGACAATTATCTTTGAACACTTATGGCGTAAAAGCGTAATTGTTCGACTGTTCCACCCGGGCGAGTGCTTTTCCCAAAAGGATTCATCTTGCTCGTCGTAAATAATTACGGTGGCATCATTTGAAATCGGAGAAAACGTCGCACTGCGAGTTCCAATTATTACCGCAGCTTGCCCTCTAAGAATTTGTAAATGCGCTTGGTATTTGTCAGTACGATTTAGATTTGAATTCACACTAACTAATTGATCGCCAAATATTGGCACTAACTTTTCCTCTAGAAGTTTGAGTTCTTTATCATCTGGAACCAGCACCAACACTTGACCAAATTTTGATCTAGTTACAATCAAATTCTGCAAAAAAGTTGTGACCGAACATCCGTTTGGCGGAATAACCGCCCAATTAAGTTCTTTTTCGCCGTTCAACTTTTGAAAATCAGAATCACCAACTTGACCCTTAAATTCCTGATCAATATTTAGTTTTGGTGCTGTTATCTTCTCTGGCGAAGTAGGTTTGAAACGCATGGCAACACTGGGAATCGCTTGATTGAGAATTTGCCACAATGATCCGCCATATTGAACTTGTGCAGCTTTAACTAATTCATAAGTTTGTAAATCAATCACTGGCCAATCACCTAAAACTCGTTTGATCTCCTTCAAATCAAAGGCTGGCGAATCTACCGAGTTTGCTCCTTCAGTTGCTATAACTAGACCGGTGGTGATTCGATTTCGAAAGGGAATTTCTACTAATTGACCGAAATTAATCTTTGTCAGCAGATTTTCTGGAACTTTGTAGTCATAAATCTCTTCAATTGCTGAGATTGGTGTTTGAACAAGAACTTTAGCAATCACCGTTTGAAACTATTTAACGGCAGCTTGAAGTGCCTTTACCTTGTCAGTTTTCTCCCAAGTGAATTCACTTAGTTCGCGGCCAAAATGTCCATATGAACTAGTGAGTGAATATATTGGACGCAATAAATCTAGATCTCTGATAATTGCCGCCGGACGCAAATCAAAAACTGCCTTGACAGCATTAATTATCTTTTCAAGTGGCAAAGTTTGAGTTCCAAAAGTTTCCACAAATAGACCAACCGGATGTGCTTTACCAATTGCATAAGCAACTTGAACTTCACAGCGAGTGGCAAATCCTGCCGCCACGACATTCTTAGCGACCCAACGCATTGCATACGCAGCAGATCGATCAACCTTTGAAGGATCTTTACCAGAGAATGCTCCCCCACCATGGCGAGCCATTCCACCGTAAGTATCTACAATAATTTTTCGACCAGTTAAACCGGCATCACCCATTGG
This sequence comes from uncultured bacterium, assembly GCA_963977945.1. Taxonomy (GTDB): domain Bacteria; phylum Actinomycetota; class Actinomycetes; order Nanopelagicales; family Nanopelagicaceae; genus CALMJB01. The sequence goes on along the minus strand of CAXBQO010000013.1, from coordinate 12,063 downwards.
TCCACCAATAACAAATCGACCAGTTGGATTTACCAAAACTTTTAGATTCGATTTATCTAATGAAATCTTTTGCAAAATTGGATCAATCACAAACTTCTTAACCTCTGGAGTAAGTTGTTTAACCAGATCAACATCAGCTGAGTGTTGCGATGAAATAACAACGGTATCTAATGCCACCGCTTTATCACCGTCGTAAGCGATTGTGACCTGGGTTTTGCCATCAGGTCTTAAATATGGCAACTGACCATTTTTTCTAACCTTTGAAAGTTGCTGCGCCAATTGGTGTGCAAGAGATATCGGAAGTGGCATTAATTCTGGAGTGTCATTACAGGCGTAACCAAACATCAAACCTTGATCACCAGCACCTTGTAAATCAAGCGGGTCAGCTGATGAATCAACTCTTTTTTCAACCGCATCATTTACACCTTGTGCAATATCTGATGATTGCTGACCAATGGAAACAGAAACTCCGCAGGTGTGACCATCAAAACCTTTATCGGAAGAGTCATAACCGATATCTAATACTTTATCTCTGACAATCGACATTACATCGGCAAAACCATCTGTTGTGACCTCGCCAGCCACATGAACCTGACCTGTGGTGATTAAAGTTTCAACCGCAACGCGACTTTTCTTATCTTGTGAAAGTAGAGAATCCAAAATTGAATCTGAAATTTGATCTGCAATTTTGTCCGGATGTCCTTCGGTAACAGATTCTGAGGTAAATAGTCGAAGATTTGAATTATCGCTCATTGATTACCTTACTTGTTAGCTAGATAGTCTAAATCGGGTGGATACCTTATCTAAAATTTGATTAGCCAAATCAAATTTTGAGGTGGTGTTTACCTCAAATATCTCACCGTTCTCAGAGAGTAATACTCCTGCGGTCTCATCGCTACCAAATACCTTGCCACCAGAAACATCATTGACATACACAAAATCAACGTTTTTTTGATTCAATTTACGCCGACCAGAATTTATTAACTCTGTTTTCCAAGATTTATCAATCTCAATCATTTTAGACTGATTATCATCTTCAGTTGCAAATGTTTCAGCCGCAAAGCCAACAATTACTTGACTAGTTAGTGCCTTTTCCTTTCGTAAGAGAGACAAACTTTGCAAAATATCCTCATTTTTAACAAGTTCAATCGCTTGATAATCGTTTTTCTTTATTTTGCTTTTGCTTTCACTCGCAGGTTTTGCATCCGCTACCGCGGCACTCATAATGATTGCATCACTAAATGGTGCCTCGGTTTTTAATACTGCTGCTAACTCGGCTGCTGTTTGTACCGAAGTTACAGTCAATCCTTCAAAGTCTTCTTGCGATTCAATTTGTTCGTTTAATGAATTTCCTGCAACTACTAGATGTACATCAGCGCCTCGCCGCAATGCAGCATTAGCGAGAGCGAAACCTTGCTTTCCAGATGATCGATTTCCTATGAAGCGGACTGGATCAATGGGTTCAATTGTGCCGCCGGCAGAGATAAGAATTTTCTTGCCCTTTAAATCTGCTTTGTGATTTAAAGTTGAGTTAATTTGATTAATGATTGTGGCAGTTTGCGGATAACGGCCGATTCCCACATCATCACCAGTCATTTTTCCAAACTCAGGCTCGATCACAATAAAACCGCGCTCCCGCAAAGTTTTCACATTGGCAACCGTGGCTGGATTTTGCCACATTTGCGGATGCATACTCGGAACTAAAACTTTTGAAGCTTGCGACGCCATAACAATATTTGTCAGCAAATCATCACAAATTCCATTAGCTAGTTTTGCAAGTAAATCAGCGGTGGTTGGTGCAATCACAATCAATTCGGCAGATCTTGCTAAATCAGTATGTGCTGCTGCCGCCACATCTGCCCATAAATCAGTATGTACTTTGTTTCTACTTAAAGCTTCCCAAGTTGCCACTCCTACAAAATTAAGGGAGTTCTTTGTTGGGACTACCGTTATCGAGTAACCCTCTTCTTGAAGTCTGCGGACTAAATCAGCTGATTTGTATGCCGCAATACTGGCACTTATGCCGAGCAGAATTTTTCGACCACGGGGAAACATGGTTTTTAAACTTAATTAGTTGCTTGGTTTAGGTTCGAGATTTTCAATGGTCAAAAGACCTTGGTTGATTTCTCGTAATGCGATTGAGAGTGGTTTTTCGTGAACATATGTTTCAACAAGTGGACCAACGTACTCAAGAAGTCCTTCACCTAATTGTGAATAGTAAGCATTAATTTGACGGGCACGCTTTGCCGCATACAAAACCAAACTGTATTTGGATCCAGCCTTATCTAATAATTGATCGATAGGTGGATTGGTAATTCCATCTAAAAAAAGATTTTCGTTTGAAGTGGTTGTTTCGCTCATGAGGTCGCTAAAGATACCAGTGATTTAGCTACTTCACCTACTTGATGATTTATTAGTACATGATCGAACTCAACTGAAGCCGCCATTTCCTCTTTAGCTCTGGCTAATCTGGCTATCGTGGCCGCTTCACTTTCAGTTCCTCTTTTTACCAATCGCTCTTTCAAAACTTCAAAACTTGGCGGTTGAATAAATACTAAAACCGCATCTTTGCGTACTTTTCTAACTTGTCTTGCTCCTTGTAATTCAATCTCTAAAACAACATTACGTCCGTCTGCTAATTTTTGATCTACCGCTTTTGCCGGAGTTCCATATCTGGCATTTGCAAAGTTAGCCCACTCTAAAAATTCTCCATTTTTTACCATCTGATCAAATTTCTCATTGCTTACAAAGAAATAGTCAACGCCATTTTCTTCACCAACTCGTGGCGCTCGCGTTGTAGCAGACACTGAAATCCAAAAACGTTTATCATTTCGCAGCTCGCGAGTGATACTGCTTTTCCCAACTCCACTAGGGCCAGAAATCACAATTAATTTAGAGTTTTCTTTACTTGAACTAAAAATCTTTAACTCCTTAAGTAACTGTTTCTTCTGTTGGCCGCCTAAACCGCCAATTCTACGAGCATCAGAGATGCCACATTTGTCCATCAAATTTCGAGCCTTGGTTTCGCCAAATGCTGGAAGCGACATGAGCAGATCCCAGATTTTCATTCTGATCACTATTGGATCATCTGTTTCCAAAACTTGAAGCAATGAAACTTTTCCACTTTTTAATTCATTCTTTAACATCGCTCGTTGGCGACGAGCCATTATCGCTTTTTGACCGGCCGCTCTTAATTCGCCAATACTTTTTTTCGGCGGCTTGACCATAACTAATTAATTTGCGATTCGATTTCGATTAACTTTCGATCGATTAAATCTTTACTTCCCCCAGCATTTGATTGATTAAAAAGGGATGTAATTGGGCGACCGATTACTAAGAAATTTGCGCCATTTTGCAAAGCTGCTTTGGGAGTCATTGTTCTTACTTGATCTCCTTTTTGGTCAGATTGCAATCTAACTCCAGGAGTTATTCGAACCAAATTTGGATTTTGTTTTGCTATTTCTGAAACTTCTAACGGTGAACAAACAATCGCTTTCGCCCCAGCACCAGCTGCTATGTCGGCTAATTTTAAAGAAATCGCAGAAATACTTTTTTCAAACCCTAATTCTGTGAACTCTGAATCTGAAATAGAAGTCAGGACCGTAACCGCAGTGATATTACCTTTTGGTAATTTTTCAGCAGCGGCTTTAATCATTTGAGCACCACCTTGAGCATGAACTGTTAGAAACTTCGGATTTAGTTTCGCTACCGATTCCACCGCATTTGCAACTGTATTTGGAATGTCATGCAGTTTGAGATCTAAAAACAATTCAAATTGATGCTTTTGTTGCAATCTGGCAACTGAATCTGCGCCATTTTTTAAATAGAACTCTAGGCCAAGTTTTATGTGGTCGATTTTGTTAGAAACTAATGAGATTAATTGATCGGCTATTAATTCATCTTTAGTGTCCACCGCCAATATAACCGGGAGTTTTTTCATTCTTTATGCGCCCTACCAATCGCCTCACGAAAATCTGTAAAGCCTTTTTGTATAAGTAAATCAGCCAACTCATTTTTTACTTTCATCGCAGCCGTTGGATTTCCAAAATTTGCAGTTCCGATTGAAACTGCACTTGCACCGGCAAGAATCAGTTCAAAGGCATCTTTGCCATTTGCGACGCCACCCATCCCCACAATTGGAATTTGCGGAAAACTCTGATGCACTTGATAAATAGCGCGTACCGCTACTGGTCTAATAGCTGGCCCCGATAATCCACCGGTCTTTCCAGCTAATTTAGGTTTCATAGTATTTATATCAATCACCATTCCCAGCAAAGTGTTAATTAACGCCAAGCCATCAGCGCCAGCATCGATCACCGATTTTGCAATTGAAACAATGTCAGTTACATCTGGGGTTAATTTTGCAACAATTGGAAACTCACCAGCTAAATTTCTTCGCACTGTTTCTATTACTGCTGCAGCCGTTTCGGCATGACAAGCAAAAACTTGTCCGCGATTTTCAACATTAGGACAGGAAATGTTTACTTCGATGGCGCTTATGCCCGCACGTTGACCTTCAGTGCGTAATCTTCTTGCCAACTGACCAAATTCATCGACAGTCTCACCGGCAATTGAAACAATTGTGCGAACCGATTTTGACTTAAGCCAAGCCAAATCATTTTCTAAAAATTTATCAATTCCCGGACCTTGTAAACCAATTGAATTAAGCATTCCACTTGGAGTCTCTGCCATTCTTGGAGTTGCTCGACCAAGTCGAGGTTTAATCATTATTGATTTGGTCACCATTGCGCCAAGTTCTTGTAAATCAAAAAATTGCGACAACTCTTTGCCAGAACTTGCACAACCACTGGCAGTAAATATTGGATTATTGAACCGGCTGGTTCCTATGCGAGTAGAAAAATCTAGACTCATAATTTGTCTAACATTTCCTGCTTATTCCAGACAATTTTCGCGCCATCCATCACTGGTCCTTCAATACAACTTCTGGCCATCCGGATAGTTTCTTGTCCATCAACAATTTCTCGAACCGGGATTACGCAGGTCATGCAGACTCCAATGCCACACGCCATCGACTCTTCCACTGCGCATTGATGCGGTAAATCAAAATCTTCAGCAATTTTTGAAACCGCTGCCAACATCGGCATCGGACCGCAAGAGTAAATAACTTCAGAGTTTTGTTCTCTAATAATTGTGGGAAGCGCTTCGCTAATTCTTCCTGGGATACCAGCGGAGCCATCATCGGTTGTTAGCGTTAAAGAATTTACTGATCGCTTACCTTCAAGTGGAGAATAAATATTTGCCGCGGTACTTGCGCCAAGCACCATATCTACTTTGCAACCACGTGCCTTTAATACTTCAGCTAGCCCAAATAAAGGTGCTGATCCATATCCACCGCCAACCAACAAAGCATTGGCAGGTTCAGTTGGAATCGAAAACGCTTTACCCAATGGCACAACCAAATCAATTTCAGTGCCAATCTCTTGCGCAGCTAGCCATTTGCTACCAGAGCCGTGGGCTGCCACAACTAATTCAATAACTCCAGATAACGGTGCCTTGTCAATGATTCGATAGATTGCAAACGCGCGACGCAACACCATTGCACTTGAACCATCACCTACGCTGATTGCAACGAAATTTCCAGGTTTAATCGCTTTTACAAGTTCGCCAATTTCAAAACTAATGTGAAAATAAGGACCAGCCTTTTTCTTATTTACTATGGCTGATTTGATTTGTTTTGCCGAAGAGTTAATCACCGGATAACTCATGCGATTTGCTTACCTTCGCTTTTAAGCCAGTCCTGTAATGGTTTTACCGCAAACTCCCGATTTTTCATCTCACCAATTGCTGCAACCGCTGCCTTAAATCCAGCGATAGTGGTTATACAAGGAATCCCTTTTGTAACTGCGGCAGTTCTAATTAACCAGCCATCTTGTTTTGCGCCCCGACCTAATGGCGTATTGATAACTAGCGAAACTTTTCCATCGAGAATTAATTGATTTGAAGTTGGATTCTCGCCTACTCCTTCTGAGTTTTTTCGCACCAAGTAACTAGAAATTCCTTTGCTAGCCAGAAAATCATGTGTTCCCTTCGTGGAATAAATGGCAAAACCTAATTGACTCAATTGTTTAGCACTGGCGGCACCATCAGATTTATCCCGATCAGAAAGTGAAATAAATACTGCGCCAGATTTTGGTAGCGCACCAAATGCTGCGGTTTGGCTTTTGGCATAGGCAATTGGAAAGTTTTGATCGATGCCCATTACTTCACCAGTTGATTTCATCTCAGGACCCAGCACTGAATCCACACCAATGCCATCAACTCTGCGGAAACGATTCCACGGTAATACCGCTTCTTTTACGCTGACACCATAAGGGATTCCATCACCTTGGTTTGGCAATACTTTCATCTGACGTAAATCTGAAATAGTTTTACCAATCGCTATTAGTGCCGCAGCTTTTGCTAATTGGATTCCAGTTGCTTTAGAAACAAATGGCACCGTTCTAGATGCACGTGGATTTGCCTCGAGTACAAAAAGTTTTTGCTCACCTGAATTTCGATCAAATGTAACTGCGAATTGAATATTGATTAGACCTTTAACTCCAACCGCAGTTGCAATCTTTAAAGTTGCGGTTCGAATTTGCTTCAACATCTCTGAATTCAAATTTTGAGCAGGAAGTACACATGCTGAATCACCAGAATGTACTCCGGCTTCTTCTATGTGTTCCATCACGCCGCCTAAATACAACTCATTGCCATCAAATAGGGCATCAACATCTACCTCAGCGGCATCATCTAAAAATTTATCAATCAATACTGGATGATTTGGCGTAATTTGAGTTGCAGCTTCAATGAAACTTCCCAGCGTGTTTTGGTCGTAAACAATTTCCATACCGCGCCCACCTAGAACATATGAAGGGCGCACCAAAACTGGATAACCAATTTCATCGGCAATAACTTTTGCTTGATCTAAATCATTTGCCATTCCAAATTTTGGTGAGAGCAATTGATTTTCCTGCAAAATTTTGGCAAATGCGCCACGTTCTTCAGCTAAATCAATCGCATCTGCTGCAGTACCAAGCAAAGTTATTCCCGCCTCCTGCAAAGGTCTAGCCAATCCAAGTGGAGTTTGACCGCCTAATTGAGTAATAACGCCGACAACTTCGCCAACTTTTTGTTCTGCCAAAATAACTTCTAACACATCTTCAACTGTAAGCGGTTCAAAATACAATCGATCAGAGGTGTCATAATCTGTTGAAACAGTTTCTGGATTGCAGTTGATCATAATTGTTTCAAAACCAGCAGCTTTTAGAGCAAACGCGGCATGTACACATGAGTAATCAAATTCAATTCCTTGGCCAATTCGGTTTGGGCCACTTCCTAAAATAATTACCGCGGGTTTGGTTCGAGCTAATACCTCATTTTCTTCGTCATAACTTGAGTAGTAATAAGGAGTCAGCGCCGCGAACTCACCCGCACAGGTATCAACCGCTTTATACACTGGGAAAATCAAATTCTTCCGACGCACTTCGCTCACTTGAAATTCAGTCAAATTACGAATTTGCGCAATTTGTTTGTCGGAAAAACCTATTTCTTTTGCAGATTTGATTACCGCAGCCGTTAATTCTGATTCGGATTTTATAAATTTTGCCATTTCATTTATTTGATTTACTTGATTTATAAACCAGGGATCAACTTTGGTGATAGCAAATGCTTGCTCCTCACTTAACCCTGAAAATAACGCTTGTTGCAGTTGAATTAAGCGCATTTCATTTGGAATTTGCATCGCAAGTTTCACTTCAGATAACTCTTGCGCACTTAATTCTGTAAATTTAAAACCAAAGCCACTTTTTTCAATACTGCGCACCGCTTTTTGAAGTGCTTGCGGGAAGGTACGAGCAATTGCCATAGCTTCACCAACACTTTTCATCGTGGTGGTTAATCTTGAGTCAGCATCTGGAAACTTTTCAAAGGCAAACCTTGGAACCTTTACCACTATGTAATCTAAAGTGGGTTCAAAAGATGCCGGAGTTGATTTTGTAATATCGTTTTCAATTTCATCTAATGAATAACCGATTGCCAATTTAGTTGCAATTTTTGCTATCGGAAATCCGGTTGCTTTTGAGGCTAGGGCTGATGATCTAGAAACTCTCGGGTTCATTTCAATCACAATGATTCGACCATTACTTGGATTAACCGCAAATTGGATATTGCAACCACCAGTATCTACGCCGACTTCTCTAATTATGTTTATCGCTAAATCACGAAGTTTTTGATACTCAACATCGGTTAAAGTCATAGCTGGCGCTACCGTGATTGAATCACCAGTATGCACACCCATCGGATCAAAGTTTTCAATGGAACAGACAATGACAACGTTGTCCTTGTTATCGCGCATTACCTCTAATTCATACTCTTTCCAACCCAAAATCGATTCCTCTAATAAAACTTCAGTTGTTGGTGAATGTCGCAAACCTGCACCAGCGATAATTTCTAAATCTTTTTCATTAAAAGCGATGCCAGAACCCAAACCACCCATAGTAAAAGAAGGGCGAACCACAACTGGATAATTAAGTGACTTCACAGCCAACTTGCATTCATCCATTGAATGACAAATTATTGATTTAGCATTTTCGCCACCGGATTTAATTACAATTTCCTTAAATAGTTCCCGATTTTCACCTCGCTTGATGGCGGCGACATCGGCGCCGATTAATTTAACGCCCAGCCGTGCGAAACTGCCACGTTCATGTAAAGCCATTGCAGCGTTTAATGCAGTTTGTCCGCCAAGTGTTGCCAGTACCGCATCTGGTTTTTCCGCTTCAATAATTCGCTCGATTACTTCTGGTGTTATTGGTTCGATGTATGTTCGATCTGCCATCTCTGGATCGGTCATGATTGTCGCTGGGTTTGAATTAATTAGAACTACGCGAACACCTTCAGCTCGTAGAACTCGACAGGCTTGAGTACCGGAGTAATCAAATTCGCAGGCTTGACCAATCACAATTGGCCCAGAACCAATAACTAAAACACTTTTTATTGAATTATCTCTTGGCATTTAACTTACTTGTTCCATTAAATCTAGTTTTGGATTTTCCATTAAATCGGCAAAGCGCTTAAACAAATAATGAGCATCGTGTGGTCCAGCAGCGGCTTCAGGGTGATACTGAACTGAAAACGCTGGAACTGTGGTCATTTCTAAACCTTCAACTACTCCATCATTTAGGCAGATGTGTGAAACCTTGCCGTTTCCATAAACGGTATTGAATTCAACATCTTTTGGTGCTGCCACCGCAAAGCCATGATTGTGCGCAGTGATTTCAACTTTTCCGGTACGCAAATCTTTTACTGGTTGATTAATTCCTCGATGACCAAAAGTTAATTTATAGGTTTCAAAACCTAATGCCCGACCTAATATTTGATGACCAAAACAAATTCCAAACAACGGAATCTGTTTGAGCAACAACTCACGGACGATTGCCACCGTATCTTCCATAGTTGCTGGATCGCCTGGTCCATTTGAGAGAAATACTCCATCAGGTGATAACGCAAGAATTTGCGATAGCGAACTTTTAAGCGGTAAAACATGAACTTCCATTCCCAAATTAGCCATCGATCTTGGAGTTGCAGCTTTTATCCCTAAATCAATTGCGGCCACTTTAAATTTGGTTGGTTGACCAGATTTTGGTTTCACCACATATGGTTTTTTAGTTGAAACTTCATCAGCTAAGAACAGCCCGCTCATCGATTGAGTTTTGCGAACTCTTACCACCATCTCTTCTCTACTTAGTTTGGTATCGGAAAATATTCCAACTCGCATTGCGCCACGATCTCGAAGATGTCTGGTAATTGCACGAGTATCTACGCCTTGAATTCCGACAACTCCGGCGGCAATTAATTGCGCCTCTAAATTATCTTCGCTGCGCCAATTGGAAACATTTGTGGATGGATTACGAGCGACAAAGCCAGAGACCCAGATGCGACCAGACTCTTCATCTTCTTTATTTACTCCAGTGTTGCCAATATGTGGCGCCGTCATTATGACTACTTGTTTGTGATAAGAAGGATCTGTCAAAGTTTCTTGATAACCAGTCATTCCGGTAGCAAAAACCGCTTCCCCAAAGGTTTCGCCAGTTTTAGCCCAACTTTTTCCTTCAAAAATACGGCCATCATCTAAAACTAAATATGCGGATGGTCGATTGAAGTTTAAAAGTGTCATCGCTATTTAGTAATTTCTCCGTTTTTCAATTTCAATTTTCCGTGTGTGAAAACTTCAGTTATCACTGCTGGCAATGTTCGACCATCATACGGAGTATTTTTAGATCTAGATTGCAACATATTTCTATCTACTTTCCATTCACTTTCAACATCTACCAAAACTAAATTCGCACTGTTGCCAACTTTTATATCTAATCCTTGGTTTGGGTAACGACCAATTTTTGCCGGATTCTTACTCATTACATCTACTAATTGCGAAAGTTTCATAAGTCCAGATTTAACCAACGTTAAATATGCGATTGAAAAGGCAGTTTCAAGTCCTAACATTCCAAATGCAGCAGCGGCCCATTCGCAATCTTTATCCTCTTGCGGATGTGGCGCATGATCTGTGGCAATGATGTCAATCACGCCATCTGCTACCGCTTTACGAAGTGCCATGACATCGTCATTTGTTCGAAGTGGTGGGTTTACTTTATAAATTGGGTCATAACTTTCCGCTAAATCATCGGTCAAAAGTAAATGGTGCGGAGTAACTTCAGCGCTGACTTTTACTCCCCGAGCTTTAGCATTTCTTATAAGTTCAATTCCGCCGGCGGTACTTAAATGACAAATATGCAACCTAGAATTCACATGCTCTGCCAGCAAAATATCGCGAGCAATAATCGCCTCTTCCGCAACCGCCGGCCAACCGGTTAACCCTAACTTCGCACTTACTTTTCCTTCATTCATTTGGGCAGATTCAGTCAACCTTGGATCTTGCGCGTGTTGCGCAATCACGCCATCAAAACTTCTTACATACTCCAAAGCGCGTCGCATCAATAGTGGATCGTGTACACATTTTCCATCATCAGAAAACATTTGCACCTTCGCCGCCGATTGATGCATCGCAAATAGTTCGGCTAATTTTTCACCTTGCAACCCTTGCGTGACCGCTCCAATTGGAAAGACATCTACTAATCCACACTGTTTACCAAGATGATGAACTTGTTCCACCACGCCAGCGGTATCGGCAACTGGATTGGTATTTGCCATTGCAGTTATTGCGGTAAAACCACCTTTAATTGCTGCTCGCGACGCACTCTCAACCGTTTCAGCATCTTCTCGACCTGGTTCACGTAAATGGGTGTGCAGATCTACAAATCCAGGTAGCGCAACCTTTGTACTCTTGCCAATTGATGCAATTATGTTTTTAGAATCAAATCCAGAATCTGAAATGTTTTTAGAAATTTCGGAAAATTTTCCATTTTCAATTGCAATATCTACTAAATCTTCACCTAATACTTTGACTTGTTTTATTAGATATTTACTCATCTGCCACCAGCACTAACTTCCGACATATTTTCAATGTCACTTTCTGAAATTTTGGCTCCACCAAGTAAGTGATACAGCACCGCCATTCGCATAGCCACACCATTTTTTACCTGATCAACAATTACCGACTTAACATCATCTGCACACTCAGCAGATATTTCTAACCCTCTATTCATCGGTCCAGGGTGCATGATGATTGCATTATTTTTTAATGCGTTTATTCGGTTTTTTGTTAAACCATAGTTTCTTGAATACTCCCGCTCATTTGGAAAGTAAGCAGAGTTCATACGTTCTAATTGGATGCGCAGCATCATCACTACATCACAATCTGCAATTGCATCGTCTAGCGAAAAACTTGGCTCAACTGGCCAATCTGATATTCCCACCGGCATCAATGTTGGGGGTGCTACCAATTTTATTTTTGCCCCTAATTTATGCAGTAGTAAAACATTGCTTCTGGCAACTCGGGAGTGAAGTATGTCGCCAACAATTGCAACCTTAATTCCAGCTAAATCTTTTTTATCAGCTGCTAATTCATTTTTTATTGTGTAAGCATCTAGCAATGCTTGCGTTGGA
>CAXBQO010000012.1:0-18427 GCA_963977945.1 uncultured bacterium | reverse complement strand
CGCGGGCAGGCTAGTTGGGCCAGGTTTGTCCGGATTCATGATTGCCGCTTTTGATACTGGGCCATCATTTATATTGAATGCCATTTCTTATTTATTTGTAATTGGTGCTTTGTTGGCTTTGAAAGAGGAGAAGTTATTTAAAGAGGTACAGCAGCGCAGTGAAGTCAAAATCGGTGCGGCGCTAAATTATGTGATTGCTCGAAAGGATTTACTTGCGGTAATGATTACGGTTTTCTTCGTGGCAACCTTTGGATTAAATTTTCAGATCTACAACGCGTTGATGGCAACTAAAGAGTTTGGAAAAGGCCCGGCAGAGTATGGCGGGCTAGGAACTTTTGTAGCTATTGGTTCACTTTCAGCTGCATTACTTTCGGCAAAATTAGATCGACGGCGAGGTCCAAGGTTTGTGCTTATTTTTGGCACATTATTTGCCACCAGTCAGATCATTCTTTGTACATTGCCAACTTATTCCTTTTACGCACTCACACTTCCAATTTGTGGGTTCTTAGCGCTTACAACAATGATTTCTGCCAACACATTTGTGCAGACCACAACTGATCCGGCTATTCGCGGAAAAGTATTAGGAATTTACTTAATGGTATTTCTTGGCGGTTCACCATTTGGTTCGCCAGTAATCGGCTGGATTAGTACCTTAATTGGAATTAGGTGGACGATAGCAATTTGTGCCGCCACCATAATTACTGCAATTTTAATTGTGTACTTGATTTTAAAAAATCAGTTACAACGTCCAACCAGCATCTTGCTAGATGATGTATTAGAAGGAGTTACCTACAATAAGGATTAGCATTATTGCCAGAACTAGCAAAGTAATTCTGCGTCGAGTTTTATCGCTCATTACTTTTTAAAGATTTGTAACTACGTACTCAATGCATTTGGTGAGTGCTTCGACATCGCTTGGTTCAACTGCTGGAAACATTCCAATTCGCAATTGGTTTTTACCAAGTTTTCGATACGGGTCAGTATCAACAATTCCATTTGCACGCAAAATTTTGGCGATGTTCAAAGCATCTATGCCATCTTTAAAATTAATAGTGCCAACTACTTTGCTGCGTTGCGTAACATCTTTTACAAAAGGTGTGGTGTATTCAGTGCGTTCTGCCCAGTCATAAAGAATTTTTGAAGATTGCGCACTTCGACCGGCAGAAAATTTCAATCCACCATTTTCATTCATCCAATTAATTTGTTCAGAAAGCAAAATCAAAGTTGCGATTGCTGGCGTGTTATATGTTTGATCAAGCCGTGAGTTTTCAATTGCAATATTTAAATCAAAAAACGCTGGTACCCAACGGCTTTTTAATTTTTCCACCCGTGCGATAGCCGCTGGACTCATAAGCGCAACCCAAAGTCCGCCATCTGATGCAAATGATTTTTGCGGTGCGAAGTAATAAACATCGCATTGCTTTACATCAAGATCTAATCCACCGGCTGCACTTGTTGCATCAACAAGTACTAAAGAACCATCACTACCGGCAGGTCTTTGAATTTGCATACTGACACCGGTACTAGTTTCGTTATGCGTTAAGCAATATGTATCAACATCCTTTTGTACTTTTGCAACTGGATGCGTTCCCGGTTCGGAATCAATTACTACCGGATCAGAAATCATTGGTGCTTGTTTAGCCGCGGCGGCAAACTTTGAAGAGAACTCACCAAAAACTAAATGCTGAGATTTGTTTTCAATTAAACCAAAAGTTGCGATATCCCAAAATGCAGTTGAGCCACCATTTCCAAGCACAACTTCATATCCATCTGGCAGTGAGAAAAGATTTTTCAAACCATTGCGCACATTTGCAACGACATCTTTTACTGGTTTTTGCCGATGTGACGTACCCATAGCTGGATGTGTTGCCAGTTTGGCCAATGCAGAAGCCTGAATTTTGGAAGGCCCGCAACCAAAACGACCATCTTTTGGCTTTAAATTTGCCGGAATTTTTATCTCACTCATTTGCGCATCCTAATTGAATTACGGGTTAAGCCGTTTGTGATGCCATTCATTAGAAACTTTTTCATATTTCACTCGATCATGTAAACGTGAGTATCGACCTTGCCAAAATTCAATTTGAGTTGGGGTTACTAAAAAACCTCCCCAATTTTCTGGCTTGGGAACTTTCTCTCCCTCTGGCCATTTTGTAGCAAAGTTATTCCAATTTTTTTCTAATTCCTCCCTGCTAGAAAGAGCTGCTGATTGCTGACTTGCCCAAGCACCAATCTGGCTTCCCCAAGGTCTGGTGGCAAAGTAATCAGCACTTTCCGAATCAGAAATTTTTTCAACCGTACCATTAATAATTACTTGTCGTTCCATCGCGTACCAAGGAAATAGCAGTGAAACTCGATTATTTTGCGCAATCTGCATAGCTTTATTTGATTGGTAATTTGTAAAGAATGTAATTCCATCTTTAGAAAAATCTTTCATCAAAACTGTTCTGCTATTTGGAAACACTTCATTTGTATTTGCGCTATTGATAGTTGATAACACCATCGCATTTGCTTCTACGATAAATTCATTTGCCACCGCATCGGCAAACCAAGAACCAAAAAGTTCTATTGGATTTTTTTTGATTTCACTATCTGTCAGCCCAATCTCGCCATACTGTTTTCGCAACTGCCGAATTTGATCTCGCGTTGGCACCGGAGCATCGCCTTGGGTCTCTCGTGTCATATCTGTATCCAACCTCACTCTTTACCGGCTTTCACCTTTTAGCGGGTTTGTTCGCAAAATCTGACCAGCAAAAGTGAGCAATCCGATTTTGCGCAAACTCAACTTGATAGCAAAATAGCGCCATACCACCGATAAAGTTTCAGCATTAATTTTCAAGAATGTCAGGAGATATTTTGGCCGAGGATTTTAAACCAGGCTTAGAAGGTGTCATTGCCTTTGAATCCAAAATTGCTGAACCTGATAAAGAAGGAAGCGCACTTCGTTATCGCGGTGTTGATATTGAAGATTTAGTTGGTCGTGTGACATTTGGAAATGTTTGGGGATTATTAGTAGACGATCAATTTAATCCTGGTTTACCAAATGCTGAACCATTTCCATTGCCAGTTCACACCGGTGATGTTCGCGTTGATGTGCAAGCAGCGCTTGCGATGTTGGCGCCGGCGTGGGGATTTAAACCATTACTAGATATAAGTGATGAGGAAGCAAGATCTAATCTTGCGCGCACATCTGTTATGGCACTTTCTTATGTTGCGCAATCTGCTCGCGGAAATAAACCGATGGTTCCAGAATCAGAGGTAAATAAAGCACATACTGTGGTTGAGCGAATGATGATTCGTTGGCGCGGTGAACCTGATCCAGTTCATGTTCGAGCAATAGACGCTTATTTTGTTTCGGCTGCCGAACATGGAATGAATGCATCTACATTCACTGCTCGCGTAATTGCATCTACTGGCGCAGATGTTGCAGCTGCAATGTCTGGCGCAATTGGTGCGATGTCAGGCCCGCTTCATGGTGGCGCACCTGCTCGAGTTTTATCAATGATTGAAGCGGTAGAAAAAATTGGCGATGCCCGCAAATATGTTAAAGATGTAATGGATAAGGGCGAGCGTTTGATGGGATTTGGACATCGGGTATATCGCGCCGAAGATCCAAGAGCGAGAACTTTGCGTCGAACCGCACGCGAACTTGGTGCGCCAAGATATGAAGTTGCTTTAGCACTAGAACAAGCAGCACTCGCTGAATTAAAAGAACGTCATCCAGAGCGCGTTCTTGAAACAAATGTGGAATTTTGGGCAGCGATAGTTTTAGATTTTGCAGAAGTTCCATCAAATATGTTTACCGCAATGTTTACATCTGCCAGAACCGCAGGATGGTCAGCCCATATTTTGGAGCAAAAGCGCACCGGTCGTTTAATTCGCCCGGCGGCAAGGTATGTCGGTCACGGACCCCGTAAACCCAATGAGGTTAACGGCTGGGATGACTCGGTCGCTTCAATACATAATTAATTAACCTCTATTTCTGATAATTCAGATTGGTCAAGCCCAATCCCTTCTAGTTAAATACAGTCATTGCTACTGCTAAGTAGCGATTCCATGGAAGGAAATAAATGCAAAAGAACAGATTCAAAAAGGGATTTGTTGCCGCAGTTGTTTTGGCGCTTGGTGCTTCAGCACTAGCAGTTCCAGCAAAAGCAGCGGATAAAGAAATCCTGGTTTGGGCTGATGAAACTCGCGGACCAAATCTTGTTAAAACTTTGGCAGCAAAATCAGATTGGGTTTCCGGCTACACAATCAAAGTCAGAACTTTTTCTAGTTTTGATGCATTGAAAGCTGCAGTAGATGCTGCGACCGATCTAACTGGTCCAGACATCATTGTTGGTGCAAATGACTGGGTTGCAACTGGTGCCAAGAATGGCAAGTTAGCTCCACTCACATTAACCGCAGCTCAAAAAGCAAACTACACCGCAAATAATTTCTTTGACTTAACTTACAAAGGAAAGTTGTATGGCATTCCACTAGATATTAATAACGTGGCAATGATTTACAACGAAAATTTGGTGTCAAAAGCTCCAAAAACTTTTGGTGAAATGGTCAGTTATTACAAAGCTAACAAAGATTCAAAAGGACTAGTAGCAGGTCTTTGCATCGCAGGTGGCGGAATGTCATGGGGTGCTCACTCAGTATTTTCCGCACTTGGTGGAAACGCTTATGTGATGAAGAATGGTTCGGTTGATGCCGCTGCCGCTCCAGTAGGCGCAGACTTTGTTAAGAATGTTAAAGCGCTTCTAATTGATCCAGCGACCGGAAAAGGAAATGGTTTCTTCCCAGCCTCTGATACCGGTTGCAAGAAAAATTTCCTTGACGGAAAAGTTCCATTCGCAGTTGTTGGTAACTGGGAGTGGACCGATTATCAAGATGCAGGTTTCTTCTTGAACTTGATGCCAGTTCCTGGCGCAAAAGCCGGATCAAATGGAAAAATGTTTGGTTCTGTAAGTGGTGCGATGCTCACTTCATATGCTGCTAAGCGTGGCAATGAAGCTGGTGCAAAAGCTGTATTAACTGATTTCTTCGGTTCAGCAGCTGGCGCAATTGCTTACCAAAAGAATGAACTTCGTCCGCCAGCTAATAAGGCTGCGGCAAAAGGTGATCTGTTGACTGCACAAGTTAACTTTGGAAAAGCTAGCGCAGCTGCTGGTATTCCTCAGATTGGTGCAATCTTGAACGGAACAACTGGTTCAAAGAGTTACTGGGATCTATTGCCTGCATTCTGGACCGCGGTATTAACCGATGGAAAAGATGTAGCAACAGAAGCTGGCAAACTAAACGACTTCTTGACTAAGAACATCAAGGCAGGCGTTGCCGATCTTTAATTAGATCAACCTGATTACAAATCAAAAAAATGATTTGAATCGAGAATTACTGGCGGGCAAGTTAGTTGCCCGCCAGTTTTTCATTTCAAACTTTTTCTAAATCAAAATGGCTAATATGATTACAAGGTGCTTATGACTAAGCGATTTGCTTATCTGGCAAAAGTGATTATCACTGCCGCTTTTTCTACCATTTTAATTTTCTTTGCTCAATCTGCATTAGCAAAAGGTGAAACTCAAATTGCAGTATTTTTATTTATTGCCACCCTAGCAATCATCATCACTTATTTATCGCGAATTTCTATCCCGATGAAATTCTTCTTACCTGGAATGTTATTTTTATTTGCATTTGTATTGGGTCCAGTGATTTATACAATCTCAATGTCAACTTTTCAGTATCAAACTGGAAACTACATCTCTAAACCGCAGGCAATTGAACGACTTCTAGATTTAGGTGTTATATCTGATGAAAATGCACCAAGTTTTGATGTGGTGATTGGAAAAGATTCAACCGGCAAATTGGCAATCTTGGCTTCAAACTCAGAAATAAAAAGGTATTTTGTTTCAACTAAAGAAAATATCACAGAATACAACGCAGCAGATTTAAAACTTGATGAAAATGGAATTGCTCAATCAGCACCGGGTTTTTCGCCTTTAACTGGCGTGGAGAAATCCCAACTTGATAAGGAAATTGCAGCTACCAGATTTAAATATCAAGGTGATTTCTTTATAAAACTTGAGGGTTTAAGCGCTGGCTTAATTAACCAGCAAACTCTCTTTTATGAAGCGTCTACCGATACCTTTAAGAATAAATTAACTCAAGCAACTTATGTAGATAATGGCCGGGGAAATTACGCGAACTCTCAAGATTTACAAGAAATTTTACAACCCGGATGGCGTTCTCCAATCTGGTTTGATCATTATAAAAATTTAGTTTCTGATCCATCGATTAGAAAACCATTATTTAAAGTATTTGTTTGGACATTTTCATTTGCATTTCTAACAGTTTTAACACAATTTGCACTTGGACTTTTGGTAGCACTTACTTTGAACAAACCATTTTTTGGTAGAAGGTTTTATCGCTCGATTTTTATCTTGCCTTATGCGATGCCAAGCATTATGTCGATATTAATTTGGGGCGGAATGTTTGATACTGAATTTGGTGCGATTAATAATTTATTTGGCACACATGTGGCATGGTTCCAAAATGCAACATTTGCTCGAACCGCTGTCATTGTGGTCAATCTCTGGCTTGGCTTTCCATATTTTTATTTGGTGACAAGTGGTGCTTTGCAAGCGATTCCTAGTGAATTGGCAGAAGCGGCAGCAATTGATGGCGCTAAACCACGACAGATATTTGCGCGGGTTACTTTGCCATTATTGCTACAAATTGTTTCACCGTTATTGGTTGCTTCGTTTGCTTTTAATTTTAATAATTTCAATCTGATCTACCTTTTAACTGGCGGCGGACCAACAAACTTACTTGATGGTGAAATTGCTGGTGCTACCGATATTTTAATCAGTTATACCTACAAGATTGCTTTTGGTACAAATATTCAAAACTTAGGTTTAGCTAGTGCAATTTCGGTAATTATCTTTTTGATTGTGGCCAGTATTTCTTTGTATGGAATCCGCAGATCCAAAGTATTGGATAGTTTCAAGTGAAAAACTGGATTAAAACCACCCTTTGGCGCCACATCGTTGGTTTGTTAGTAACTTTCTTCGCATTGTTTCCACTTTATTTAGTAATTCTTTCGGCTTTCAGTTCAAGTGGAAGTTTGCAAGTTACCTCATTCATTCCAACTGAATTTTCAATTAAGAATTTCAAAGTTTTATTTACTAGTCCCACAATTCCATATTTGACTTGGATGAAAAATACTTTGGTGATCTCTGGCTTGGTGGCAATTTTGTCGGTAATTATTGGCGCTTCCTCAGCATTTGCATTTAGTCGTCTGCGCTTTAAAGGTAAAAAGATGGGGTTACAGCTTTTGCTCTTGGTGCAAATGTTCCCAGCGATATTGGCACTCTCTGCTGTTTATGTAATTATGGAACGGGTTTATACATTTGCACCAAAATTTGGATTAGGAACGCAACCTGGATTGTTATTAGTTTATTTAGGTGGCGCTATGGGTGTGAACATCTGGCTACTAAAAGGATTTGTTGATTCGATTCCAGCAGAACTAGATGAAGCGGCCAAAGTTGATGGTGCATCTGAGATGCAAACCTATTGGCAGATTTTTATTCCGCTGGCAGCACCTGTGCTTGCAGTTGTTGCACTTTTAAGTTTCATCGGAACATTTAATGAGTTTATTTTGGCCAGATTATTTTTAGTAGACATGAATAGTCGAACTATCGCGGTTGGTCTGCAGGGATTTATCGGTGGCCAATACTCTCAAAACTGGGGTCCATTTGCGGCTGGTTCTTTAATTGCTTCGATACCGATAGTGATTATTTTCTTATCGCTACAAAAATACATTATTAGTGGTTTAACCGCTGGTTCAGTTAAAGGATGAAAAAATCTTTAATTTTTTTAGTGGTGGCAATTTTTATGACCAGCACAATTAATCAATCAAGTGGTGCGCCGCAAAATAGTGGCGACATTATTTATTTTGTTATGACCGATCGATTTGCTAACGGTAATTCAGAAAATGATTTGGGGGGTTATCCAGCCGATCGACAAAAAAGTGGCTATGACCCGACAGATGTTGGTTTTTATCATGGCGGTGACATCGCCGGATTAACTCAAAAAATTCCATATATAAAATCTCTTGGCTTTACTGCTATTTGGATTACTCCAGTAGTCAGACAGTTGCCATTATCTAAAGATGGAAAAAGTTCTGCATATCACGGGTATTGGGGAGTAGGTTTTGATGAAATCGATTCTCATCTAGGTTCGATGCAAGAGTTTAAAGATTTTGTGACTCTTGCTCATAAAAATTCATTAAAAGTTATTTTAGATATCGTGGTTAATCACACCGCTAATGTGATTGAAGTAAAAGACACTTCTTATGTTCCAATTGCTAGCAAACCATACAAAACTGCTAATGGTAAGAAAATAGATTTAAATAAAGTAGCAAATTCTGAAAACTTTCCGCCGCTTTCGCAATGGAGTTTAAGTAAATCATTTCCAAAACAAGCCAGTGTTTCTAAAGCCTTGAAAAATATTAAGTCTCCGATTTGGCTAAATGATTTACGGAATTATCACAATCGGGGTAACTCAACCTTTCAAGGTGAGTCAATCCAGTTAGGTGATTTTTTTGGCTTAGATGATGTGATGACTGAATCGCCAATTGTGACCGCGGGATTCATAAAAGTTTTCTCAGATTGGATTACAAACACTGGAATTGATGGCTTCAGAATTGATACCGCGCGCCACGTCAATGAAGGTTTTTGGCGAGAGTTTTTACCGGCAATGCGCAAGGTTGCAAAAGAACAAGGCAAAAGTTATTTCCCAATGTGGGGCGAGGTTTATGACGCAGAACCAATGTCTACGGCATATTGGGTAAGACAGGCTGAGTACACCGAGGTTTTAGATTTTGCATTTCAATCACGGGTGGTGTCATTTATAAATCAGCAAAAAGCTGAACTTCTTGGTGAGTTATTTAATGATGATGATTTATATATCTCAGACAAAACTAATGCAGACAATCTAGGAACGTTTCTTGGAAATCATGACATGGGAAGAATTGGCGCATTCATATCGCCGATATCGGTGGGGCCAGATGATTTGAAGAAAGATCAATTAGCGCATGCCATTTTGCTCTCACTTCGCGGAGTGCCAAGTGTTTATTATGGAGATGAATTTGGTTTAACAGGTGGAGAAGATAAAGAGGCGCGACAAGATTTATTTCCAACAAAGGTAAGTAAATGGCAAACGCAACATCGAATCGGATCAGACCCTATTGGTACCGCCAGTTCATTTGATATCAAAAACCCATTGATGGATACGATTAAATCTTTAAATGAGTTAAGAGTTAAAACTCCGGCGCTAACCCGCGGAGCGCAACGTACTTTCTTTGCAAAAGATGGAGTGTTAGCGATTGGTCGCTACGACTTGGAAACTAATTCCAGATATTTAATGGCATTTAATTCAAATTCTGGCGCAAAAAATATTTCTTTTAATTTAGATTTCGCCGATGCACAATGGCAAAATAAATCTGGCAGTGCCGCCATCTCTCAGAAGCAAAATCTAGTAACAATTGATATCCCAGCCTATTCATGGGGGATTTTTGAAATGAAGACTGATCTTCTTAAAAATAAATCATTATCCGCAGCTGCAAAAATAGTTTTAGATGAACCAAAATTGAATATAGACCGGCGAGATCAATTTATATTAAGTGCACAGGTAACAAATGTAGATTTTGCAGCGGTAGATTTCCAGATTAAAGATGGCGAAAACTGGCGTTCAGTTGGAGTAGATAAAGGGGCAACTTTCTCAACTGATGCCACATCAAATAACAGATATCGAGTATTTCCATTTTTAACTGATGTGAATTGGAATTTGAGCCCTACTTATCGTGTTGTAGCCACTTTGTACGATAACTCAACAATTACTTCGCAATCGGTATCGCTAGATAAATTAAAGCCCTAACCAAAATCTAAAAACATCATCTAAATAGGAAGCCCAAGAGCTTTCATTGTGACTGGTTCGCTTATAGATTTTTGATTGAAAATCTTTACCAAGTTGCCAACCTTTTTCTAGCATTATTTGATCGGCTAAATTTTGAAACGGTTCATATTTTTTATCTAATGATTTTGTGCCGCGGCTCATCCAAACTTTATGCGAGCCAGGAACTGGCAACATTTCAAGCAATGCTTTTACCATTGGATCTGCACCAATTGTCCAGTGACAAGAAAGTGCCAGCGCGGTTTGAAAATACTCTGGTCGCAAACTAACGCCGTATAAAGTTGCAAGGCCCCCCATACTGGCGCCAATCATCGCTTTTTGTGTGGGGTTAATTTTTAATTCCTGCAAAATTGTTGGTACATAATTTTCAACAATTTCAGATTGATATTTATCAGCACGTAATTCAGAGTTTTCAAATCTTCTGGCGGGTTCAATTTCGTCTAAAATTGGTGGCACACCATTTTGAAATAGACGTTGTGGTGATAAATCTTTGCCACGGCCATTTTTATCTGGCAGATCTGAGTAATTAAAGATTGCAATGATTACCGGCAGCGGCATTTTTGCATCGGAAAAAATCTTGGTAGCAGTTTGTGCCATTCGCCAAGTTCTGCGCCTAGTTGCGGTTTTGCGATCAAAAATATTTTGCCCATCATGAGCTACTAGTAAATGTGTAGCGTTTTTATCTGGCGCCCAAAAATCGACTCGACGAAGTCCAAAAGAATCGTGGAAGTATCTAGTGTTAACTAAACCAGGTGCGCCCCGTACCTGATATCGCTCTCTTTGCTTCATAGTGGCACGATACAACCATGAGCCAACGCGCAATCATGTGGTTTCGACGTGATTTAAGAATCACTGATCATCCTGCGCTACTAAAGGCAAGTGAAGTAGGCGAAGTTGTTCCACTTTTCATTTTGGATGAGAAATTAATTAAAAGTGCTGGTTCAAAACGTTTGAGTTATTTGGCGCAATCGCTGCGAAAATTAGATGAATCTCTTGGAAATAAATTAAATGTGGCAGTTGGTCCAGTAATTGAAGTTTTGAAAAGATATCAATCGCATTTTTCAGCTGACAGCATTCACATCAGCGAAGAGTTTGAACCCTATGGTGCAAAACGTGATGCGCAACTAATTTCGTCGAGAATAAAACTTGTTAAAACTGGTCATCCATATGCAGTTGCACCAGGTGCGGTTAGAAAACCTACCGATGGCACGCCATACAAGGTTTATACCCCGTTTTATCGCGCGTGGATTTTAAATCAGATTCCAAAACCATATCCAAAGCCCGCTAATTTAAAACTGGTTGATCCAATTGATCGAAATTTTCCCGATTGGCCAGTGCCAAAAGATTCCGCAATTTTTCCTGCGGGTGAACAAGCGGCCCACGCTAGATTTAAAAAATTTAGTGAATCTGCACTATCGCGTTATGACGAAGCGAGAAATTTGGCCGGAATAGATGGCACTAGCAAAATGAGCGCACATTTAAAGTGGGGCGAAATTCACCCACGCACACTTTTGCAACAACTAAATCAAACTAAAGCCCACGAGGTTTATCGAAAAGAAATTGCATGGCGCGAGTTTTATGCCGATGTCCTGTTCCATAATCCGCAAACTGATTGGGATTATTACGCTGCGCAATTTGCCAAAATGAAATATGACCAACCGGGTGAGAAATTTAAGGCGTTGTCTGAAGGAAAAACTGGTTATCCATTTGTTGATGCTGCGATGCGACAGTTGTTGGTTGAGGGCTGGATGCATAACCGCACTCGCATGGTGGTGGCTTCTTTCTTAGTAAAAGATCTTCATATCGAGTGGCAACATGGTGCGAAACATTTCATGGAGCATTTAGTGGATTTTGATATGGCTTCAAATAGTCATGGCTGGCAATGGACAGCTGGGTGTGGCACCGATGCTTCTCCGTATTACCGGGTATTTAATCCAATAGAACAAGGCAAAAAATTTGATGAAAATGGTGATTACGTCAGAAAGTATGTGCCGGAACTTTCCCATTTACAGGGAATAGAGATTCATGAACCATGGCTGGTTTTAGATGGCTATTCAAATGGTTACCCAACTCAAATTGTCGATCACGCAAAAGAAAGAATTGAATCATTAGCGCGCCTAGAAGAAATTAAAATGCGAAAGCCAGAGCTTCCTAAAAAATAATTTGAAATTCTTAAGCTAAAAAGTTAGTGAACTGCCACGGATCGGTTTCATCATAGACCCGACCATTCCAACCTTTGAATAAATCATTTCGAGTTGAAAGTGGATCCCAATCTGCTGGCACAGAGTGAATACCACCCCAATATTTTTCGGCATATCCCAAAACTTCGCGCCATGGCATTTCATCTGGCACCATCAAACCGCGATTTGGATTATCAAGCGCCCAAGCAACCGCTGCATAAACAGCGCTAGCAACTTGAACAGTGGTCGCAGATTGACCAGGAATTAATTTACGAGAATCGTGAATATTTAATAATGAACCAGCCCACCATGATTTATATGGATGGCCCATTAACAAAACTCCAAGTCGATCATCGCCATCGATAATTTCTTCGTTCATAATTCTTTGATTGGTAGTTAAATCCCATTGCCGTCCCTCTAATTCACGCATTGATGCGATTGCCGCATCTGTTGGACAGTAGGCATAGTGAACTGTTGGTCGGTAGATAGCCTTATCGCCATCCCAAACTGTTAAGTAATCAGAAATTGTAAAAGCTTCACCATGTCGAATTACCATTCCAGTAATTTCCATATTTGGCACCCAAGATCTCACCCAGGTTTTAGCACCAGGTTGGGCGATTGCAATTTGATTCTTTGGACCAACTTTGTGTTCGTAAGCAGCTGGTGGCAGTAATTTTTCGTGAGTTCCCCAACCAAGTTCAGCCGGCGCGATTCCTTCTTCATAAAAACCTTCAACTGACCAAGTATTTACAAATTCATCAACTAGTTTTGGTTTATCAGAAACTTGAGTATCTCGTTCTGAAATATGGATTACTTTTACATTTAATTTATGAGCCAGTGCGGGATAATTTTCTGACTGTAATTCGGCTTCAACGCCGGTGGCGGCTTTGCCATCTTTCAGCGCCTTAGTTGCAATATCTACTAGGGCTTTTTTGGTTAAGTGTGAAACTAATCCGGGATTTGCACCATGTTCCACAATCGCAGTTGGACCACTTTCTTTCCAACCTTTTTTCATCTCTCTTAATCTCATGTGTCGGTAATAAAGAGTGCGCTCAATTGGATGTCTGGTCGATCCGGCCTCGTAAGGGTTCCACTCTTCGACAGAGGTATTTAGATAAAGCACTCCGTGATCATGCGCCCAACCAATAATTGTGTTGGCGTCAATGTTCCAAGCAAGGTCTAGTAAAAAATCTCCAGGTTGTAGATGCTTTGAAAGCATCGCATCCATATTTTCTTTGGTTAATTGATCTTGAATATAGGTGGCGCCAGCGGTGATTGCAGCTTTAACGCGAGCGCGATTGTCACGCTGATCAATAATTGTTATTTGTTTGGCATCTACTAAATGCTCAATCAAAAGTGGCAGTACACATTGGGAAACCGATCCGGCACCGAGAACCAAAATTCGATTTTTATGTTTTGCTGCCAATTGGGTTACCTACATTCTGGAACGGTAACTGGATTTATTTTAAAAAGTTGGGTTTAAACCGTCCGCCACAAGGCTAACAAATCACTGCTCTTTTTCAAAAATTTTTTCCTCAAATTTTTCCCAATGAGAAAAGGCATTTTTGTTGCCAACTAGCCGGTTACTCACCTGATTTTTAGCCTGATTTTTTGCCCGATACATCGCTTGGTCAGCTTTTCGAAGTCTCTCTGAACTTTCTTGATCAGCCAGAAAATGTGTCACGCCAACGCTGGCACCGACTTGAAAAGGCACGGTTTTAATTACGACCGGATAACTTAAAGTTGAAAGCAAAGCCTGAACCAACTCGTCAGCAGTTTCTTCATCAGATTTTGTAACTACGCCAAATTCATCTCCACCTAATCTGGCGATAGTTGTAGTTGTGTTTGAATCAATTACACGATTGAATCTTTGGGCGACCTGTTTTAAAACTTGATCTCCAACATCGTGTCCAAAATTATCGTTGATTTCTTTAAAATCATTTAAATCAATCAGCATTAAAAAACCTGAATCGGTTTCGGAAAGTGATTTTAGGAAGTATCTGCGGTTTGCAAGACCAGTCAATTCATCTGTTCTTGCTAATAATCTTTCAGAACTTGCTTCTTTTGCCTCTTGAATTGCCAAACTCATTCGAATAAATGCAAAAGCAATTGTTAAGAAACTTGGAATCAATACAAATTCGGGTAGGTAATTAGGTTTGAGCGCTGCCAAACCTAAGAGTGTGGCTCCGGCAATTAGAGCTAAGTTTGCAAAATATGCCAATGCTTTAGGTTGAGATTTTGTACCAAGATCAATTGATTTGGTTCCAAGGGCAATTAAAAATATCCCAAGCAACCAGCCATCATCGGACAAGCTTGCAAATTGGTAAGAATTATTAATATTCAACCAGAGGAAATATAGATCTGAGATTGCAAAAATAAATAAACCAAAAGAAATCAAAATTGTGCGCAACTGCATGCGGTAATTAATTGCTATCAAAATGGTAAAAATTAGTAGTAATGAATCGGCGCAGATGTAGAAAATTCGAAGATAAAGCTCAACCGATTTAATCTCGGTACTTGAAAGCAGAGGGTTAATTAAGAAGGCGGCCAGGATGCTGGCACAACCTAATGAAACGATAAAAGTATCGATTAAATCAATGGCAGAAAGTTTTAACTTGGAAGAATTAGCAATGATTAAGCCCAATAATAAAAATGGGTAAAACAGCACATAACAAATATCTGCTATTGCAAAATCAAAATTGATGATTTCAAAATTACTTAGTGCCGAAACTAATGAGCCTAAACCCCAAGTAAAAATGGCAGTGCCAATTAAGGAATTTGCCAATTTGTTATTTACTTTTGGGGCGTTTATTGCAATTAATGCGCTAGCAAAAATTAATAAGTTAAAAAGATATAGATCTACCGGTAAATTTAAATCTTGATTATTGAATTTAAAGATTAAATGAAATGCTAAAGCCAGCCCAGTAATCCAAGGTAGAAATTCTCGTGACTTCACTTTTTCAATTTTAAGTGAGGCACATATAAAGCAAAAGACCCCCAAGCAGCTTTACCGCTTAGGGGTCTAAAAAGTCAGACCGGTTATATTTTTACGGTTTGCACTTTTGCATCATGATGATGTTTAACTGATACATCAAATTATCTTTTCCAGCAAAGGATTGAACTAGATCATTTGGTGAGAACAGTGCAACCGTTGAAGTAGTGGTCAATCGTTTTAGTTCTGTAACTTGTGATTGCAAATCATTTACCTGAGTTTGCAGCGTTGCTGCAGTTGCCGCAGCGGTTGAGACACTTTGTAAAGCAGTGATTTTTGTTTTAGTGCCAGCAACAGTTTGATCTAAATCTGGAACTTTTCCAGCGCCGGTTGAGTTCAAAGGATCTGTGTTTAATGACCATCGAGATTTTGAAGCAGCGGCGCCGATCGGTCTCACATTCTTATTAGTGCTTTTGGCAACGTAATAAGCCTTTGCTCCTGAACTTACAAAATAAACAATGTCACCTTTTGCGTAACTAGTTGTCGCATTCCAGGCTAATAACGTGTTTAGAGATTTAGCTGTCTTCTCAATTTGGGAATTAATAGCAGTAGTGCTTGCATCAGTGGCTTTGTCTTGTGCCACTTGTGAATTAATCGAATCTCTAATTTCAATGCAACCATCCCATGTCCAAGTAAGTTGGGCTGGTTTAAATGCGGGATTGTTATCGCAAATAAAATTATTAAATTTGCCAGTTTTTGGATTTTTTATTTGAGCCTTGGCGCCTTTTGTGGTGCAGTCGCCACCTTCTTTGTCGGCAGCTTGTGCTGGCGATAGCAACGAGAATGACATCACCGAAATAGTTGCTACTGCCATCCAGAGTTTGCGCTTATTTTTCACCGATTTGCTCCTTCGATTAGCCCGATTAAATTCTTAATTCAGATTTGCAAAGTGTACTTATTGAATTTGATAAAGTCCTGAATTACTTCGTCTGCACACGCGGGTTTTCTTAAGAAATTATGTGAATTCATTC
Organism: uncultured bacterium; assembly: GCA_963977945.1. Classification (GTDB taxonomy): domain Bacteria; phylum Actinomycetota; class Actinomycetes; order Nanopelagicales; family Nanopelagicaceae; genus CALMJB01. The sequence goes on along the minus strand of CAXBQO010000012.1, from coordinate 2,330 downwards.
AGGAACGTTGTTTTCTTCGGACATTCATTCCAACTTTGCGCACAATTGATCTTGGGGCGTAGCGGGCAACAAAACTTAGTAACTTGTATTGCCAGCCAGCAACTGAAATTGCTTTACCGGAATTTAAATCAGCCCAACTTTTTTCGACAACTTGTTTTGTTGTTAACCACATAAATTTTGGCAGTCCAGTCATTTTCATTTTGCCACGTTGATGAAATTCAGTGTGCGTAAAACCTGGACAAACGGCAATAATTTTTACTTTAGTATTTTTTAATTCGGTATGCAGTGATTCTGAAAGGACAGTTAAATAAGACTTGGCAGCGCTGTAAGTGCCACCAGTAATCCAACTTGCCACGCTACTTATATTGATGATTGTTCCAGAATTTGCAGCGGTCATTGGAGCAAGTGCTGCGTGAGTTAATCGCATCGGTGCGGTCACTAAAACTGCCAGTAAATCTGCTTCATCTGATAATTTGTTTTGACTAAATGCCCGGTTTAATCCAAAACCAGCATTGTTTACCAAAATTGAAATCGGCTTTTTTGCATCTTGAACACGTTGTTCTACTTTTTTTAGTTGAGATGGCACCGATAAATCTGCAACTAAAACCTCAGTTTTAACGTTATAACGTTTGGAAAGTTCTTTCGCAGTTTCGTTTAGGCGCTTTCGATCTCGCGCGACCAAAATTAAGTTATAACCTTTTTCGGCGAGGAATCTGGAGTACTCAGCACCAATTCCTGCGGTCGCTCCAGTAATGAGCGCAGATTTCATACTGTTTATTTAATCGCTTCTTCGCGAATATGCCAAGAGGTTCCGTACTCTTCTAATAAATCTAAGAAAGGTTTGGAATCAAACCATTCTGGACCATTAACACCTTGCGGTTTCCAGAGTCCTTTGTGAATTAATTCCATAGCAATTACGGGATTAATTGCGGTTTGCCAAACTACCGCTTGATCTCCGTACTCTTTCATCGACCAAGCGTTATCAACTATGTTGTAAATATAAACCGCTTTAGGTTTTCCTTCTTTATCTAAACCACGAACTAAAGTTCCGGCACAAGTTTTGCCTTTCATGCGCGAACCCAATGTTGCTGGGTCTGGCAAAGAAGCTGCCAACAAATCTCGTGGTGAAACACTTACACCTTGTACTTCTACCGAATCTTTGCGATCCATTCCGAGCATGTTGATGGTCTTCAAGATGGTGATGAACTCAGCACCTAATCCATATTTAAAGTTAACTTTTTTGGCATCTATCTTTTGCGGAATCAACACGACCTCTTCGTGTTCTACGTTGACACATTCAACTGGGCCGATACCTTCTGGGAAATCAAATACCTCAAGTTCACTAAACGGCGCTGTGGTGTACCAACCGCGGCCATCTTCCCAAACCACTGGTGGGTTCAAGCACTCTTCAATGGTGGTCCAGATTGAAAATGATGGTGCGAAGTTATGCCCCTCGACTCTTAAATTGGAGCCATCCAAAATAGTTATCGAATCAATCTTGCTGAAGAGATGATCATTCGCGTACTTGGCAAAGACATCGCTCATACCTGGCTCGACGCCCATTCCAATTAATGCAAAAATTTTGCGCTCTTCCCAGTTCCAATCACGGGCAAATTGTTCATCGCCAAGCTTTACGCCAGTTTCAGAGTATGGATAGTGCGGATGTTGTCTTGAGAGTGACATCGCCATATCGATGTAATTAGTGTTTTCAATTTCGCAGGCTAAGAAAATTGGCATTACAAATCGTGGATCAACCGCATTGATAACCACATCTGGATCTGCTTTACGAATTAGTTCACGCAAATCTTCTAATTCGGCAGCGTTTACTTGAGCGGCAGAGAAGCGCGGATTCTTTACTCGGAAGACTGCATCTTCGGCGCGTGAAAGAGTGCGATCAGCGATAACCATCGATTCAATAAATGAACGACGAGATGCGATATTCGCAATTGCTCTTCCGACACCACCGGCACCTATAACGAGGGCCTTCATGAATTTTCAACTCCAAACAAACTTACAAAATGTATTTTAACTTAATTAATAATTACTGCCAAATTACGCAGGATTTATGCGAGAGAAGTAATAAAAAGTTAATAAATTATTTGAATAATTTATTTAGTAGTAAATTAGTAGCACTAAATTAATTTTTAGTATTTATAAAATTAAATAGTTTTAATTAATAAATAAAATTGTCCTCGTAGCTCAGTGGATAGAGCAACCGCCTCCTAAGCGGTAGGTCGCAGGTTCAACTCCCGCCGGGGACACAAATAAAAAGTAAGAAGTTATCAGCATTTTTTCAGGTAAATTTCACACGATATCTATTCTTAACCAAT